>JBBRJU010000120.1:0-6630 GCA_038218895.1 Burkholderiales bacterium | reverse complement strand
ACAAGGCGGCGATCCGCCACCGGCTGGAGAACCAGCCGAACCTGTGGCTGTTCCAGCAGGCCGTCGACGACCTGACGGTGGCGCAAGACGGCCAGGGCGAACGGGTGACCGGCGCTGTGACGCAGGCCGGCATCCGCTTTCGCGGCAAGACGGTGGTGCTGACGGCCGGCACTTTTCTGGACGGGCGCATCCACATCGGCCTGCAGAACCACAGCGCCGGCCGCGCGGGTGACCCGCCGGCCATCACCCTGTCGGCCCGCTTGAAGGAGCTGAAGCTGCCGCAGGGCCGGCTGAAGACCGGCACACCGCCGCGCATCGACGGCCGGTCGATCGACTTCAGTCAGCTGACCGAGCAAGCCGGCGACGCCGACCCGGTGCCGGTGTTCAGCTTTCTGGGCGATGCCGGCCAGCACCCGCGCCAGGTGCCCTGCTGGATCACCCACACCAATGCACGTGTGCACGACATCATCCGCGCCGGGTTTGACCGCAGCCCGATGTTCACCGGTGTGATCGAAGGCGTGGGGCCGCGCTACTGCCCCAGCATCGAAGACAAGGTGAACCGCTTTGCCGACAAGGACAGCCACCAGATCTTTCTGGAGCCCGAAGGCCTGACAACGCATGAGTTTTACCCGAATGGCATCTCCACGTCACTGCCGTTCGACATCCAGCTGGCCGCGCTGCAGGCGATGCCGGGGTTGGAACAGGCCCACATCCTGCGCCCAGGCTACGCCATCGAATACGACTTCTTCGACCCGCGGGCGCTGAAGAGCAGCTTCGAGACGCGTGCCATCGGCGGGCTGTTTTTTGCCGGCCAGATCAACGGCACCACCGGCTATGAAGAGGCTGCAGCCCAGGGCCTGTTTGCGGGTGCCAACGCCGCATTGCAGGCCCAGGGCCGCAGTCCATTGCGGCTGGGCCGCGACCAGGCCTACCTGGGCGTGCTGGTCGATGACCTGATCACCAAGGGTGTGACCGAGCCCTACCGCATGTTCACCAGCCGGGCAGAATTTCGCCTGCAGCTGCGTGAAGACAACGCCGATGCCCGCCTCACCGAGATCGGCCGGCAGCTGGGCTTGGTGGATGACCGGCGCTGGGCCGCCTTCAACCGCAAGCGCGATGCGGTGGCGCGCACGGCCGAAGCGCTGAAGCGCAGCTGGGTGAATCCGACGCTGCTGGCTGCCCCTGATGCACAGCGCTTGCTGGGCAAGGACATCGAGCATGAATACAACCTGGCGGACCTGTTGCGCCGGCCAGGTGTGGACTTTGATGGCGTGCTGGCCGTGGCGGCTGCGGCGGGGGTGCATGTTCCTGTTTCACGTGAAACATTGCTGGCGGATCTGGGTGCTGTGCTGGCTGATACCGTGGTGGAGCAGGTGGAGATTTCCACCAAGTACGCAGGCTATATCGGCAAGCAGATGGAGGACGTGGCCCGCGCCGCGCACTTTGAGCACTTGAAGCTGCCGCCAGACCTCGACTATGCCCAGGTGAAGGCGCTGGGCATTGAGGTGCAGCAGACCTTGGCACGCCAGCGGCCGGAGACGCTGGGCCAGGCGTCGCGCCTGTCGGGTGTGACGCCGGCAGCCATCTCGCTGTTGCTGGTGCATCTGAAAAAAGGCCGCTTCCAGGGCCTTTCCGAATTGCCGGTTCGGGCTGCCGGGCCGACGCCTGGTGCAGCACCAGCGCGAGATGCGGCCTGAGAGTCTGAGAATTTTTCGAACATGCCCGCTCACCACCCCGAAACCCAGTCGTCCGTCGTTGCAGATGCTCGCCATAGCCTGAACGACGGCTGCGTTTTGCGCCTAGATCGGGCATGGGTCGGGGCGGTGCTCAGGCACGCTCGAATTCCTCTCAGCCTCTGACATGACAACCCCAAACGGGCCGGCAGCCCGCCAGATGCAACTGCTGGCGGCGGCGCAGACACTGGGCCTGGCGCTGACTGCAGCCCAGATCACGCAGCTTCTGGCCTACCTGAACATGTTGCAGCGCTGGAGCCGTGTCTACAACCTCACGGCGCTGCGTGACCCAGCAGAGATGCTGAGCCACCATCTGATCGACTGCCTGGCCATCTTGCCGCCATTGCAACGCTGGTGCGCTGCGGCCGCACCGGTGGCGCACAGGGTGCTGGATGTGGGCAGCGGCGGTGGGTTGCCGGGGGTAGTGCTGGCGGCGCTGCAACCTGGCTGGCAGGTGGATTGCATCGACACCGTGTTGAAGAAGGTCAGCTTCATCCGCCAGGTCGCGGCGGAACTGCGCCTGACAAACCTGCAGGGCATGCATGCCCGGGTGGAATCGCTGGTCTTGCCGGATGACGGTGATTCGCCGGGCGACACGCCGGGCCACACGCGAGACTGCACGCCTGGCCGCACGCGGGGCTACACGCTGATCACTTCCCGCGCGTTTGCCTCATTGGCGGATTTCACCGCGCTGACCCGGCATCTGCTGGCGGCCGACGGTGTGTGGGTGGCGATGAAAGGCAAGGTGCCAGTCGACGAGCAGGCGGCACTGCCTGCCGATGTGGAAGTGTTTCACGTGGAACAACTGCAGGTGCCCGGGCTGGGCGCCCAGCGCTGCCTGGTCTGGATGCGGCTGCGCTGACCGCTTGAACGCTGACGTGGCAGGCCTGGAGCAGGTCGCCGAGCGCCGGCCGTGCTGCCCAGCGGCGATACTTTGGCCCATGGCCAAAGTGTTCTGCATCGCAAACCAGAAGGGTGGTGTCGGCAAGACGACCACCACCGTCAACCTGGCAGCCGGTCTGGCGCGCGCGGGCCAGCGGGTGCTGTTGGTCGACCTCGACCCGCAGGGCAATGCCACCATGGGCTCCGGTGTCGACAAGCGCGCCATGGCACTGTCGGTGTATGACGTGCTGCTGGAATCGGCCGGCATCCTGGAGGCGCGCCAGCGCAGCCAGGTCGGCGGCTACGACGTGCTGGGCGCCAATCGCGAGCTGGCCGGCGCCGAGGTGGAACTGGTGGCGCTGGACCACCGCAACGAGCGCCTGCGCCAGGCCTTGGCCGCTGCTGCCACCGAGCCTGCGGGCCGCTATGACTTTGTGCTGATCGATTGCCCGCCGTCGCTGAACCTGCTCACGCTCAATGGCCTGTGCAGCGCGCATGGCGTGATCGTGCCGATGCAGTGTGAATACTTTGCGCTCGAAGGCTTGTCTGATCTGGTCAACACCATCAAGCAGGTGCACGCCAACCTCAACCGGGATCTGCAGGTGATCGGCCTGCTGCGGGTGATGTTCGACCCGCGCATCACACTGCAGCAGCAGGTGAGCGACCAGCTCAAGGCCCACTTTGGCGACAAGCTGTTCAGTACCGTCATTCCCCGCAATGTGCGCCTGGCCGAAGCGCCCAGCTATGGCCAGCCCGGCGTGGTGTTCGATGCAGCGTCCAAAGGTGCGCAGGCCTATATCGCCTTTGCGCAGGAACTGGTGCAGCGTGTCGACCGCCTGGGCATGGCCGCCTGACGGCGCCGGCTGGTTGCGCCGGCTGATTGCGCTTCGTGACCCCAATGGCGCACCGCGTGGCCGAACACCGCGTCGCCGAACCCCGTGCACCGCACCGCACCGCACCGCACCGCACCGCACCGCAGCACATGCTGAACCCCGACCGCCTGCCCGAGGCCTTGCTGTCGCGCATCGAGGATGCGGGCTTGAACGCCAGCGCTCCGCCGCAGCAGCGCTGGGTGGACGGCTGGCTGCTGCGCTTTTCGCCCGGCAAGGCCAAGCGCGCACGCTGCATCCAGCCGGTGGCCGACGGCCGCCTGCCGCTGGCCGAACGCCTGGCGCTGTGCCGGTCGGTGTTTGACGCCGCCGGCCTGCCGATGGTCGCGCGGCTCACACCCTTCAGCCGCCCTGTCGGGCTGGATGACGCGCTGGCCGCGCTGGGCTGGCACCGGCAAGACGACACCCGGGTGATGGTGGCACCGCAGTGCCCGGCGGTGGCCGAGCCACTGCCGGTCGGCCTGGTGTGGCAGCAACTGGATGCCGACGTCTACGCCGAAGTAGTGGGCGCGCTGCGGGGCTCGACGCTGGCGCAGCGTCTGGCCCATGCGCAGCGGCTGGCGCTGGCGCCGGTACCTCACCAGGCCTGGGTGCTGCGCCAACAGGGTCAAGACCCCGGTGTGTGCGCCGGTCACGCCACAGGCGATGTTTCAGGCAGTGTTTCAGGCGGTGTTTCAGGCGGTGTTACAAGCGATCTGCCAGGTGACGTCCTGGGCGCTGTCCCTGGGGATGGCCAGGTGCTGGCCTGTGGCCAAAGTGCCGCCGAAGCCGACCTGGTCGGTCTGTACGACGTGTTCACCCACCCGCAGGCGCGTGGCCGTGGCCTGGCGCGCCTGCTCTGCGGCCGCCTGCTGGCCCAGGCGCATGCCGCCGGTGCCCGTGTGGCCTACCTGCAGGTGGACGCCGAGAACCACGCTGCACGTGCCGTCTACCGGCGGCTGGGCTTTGCCGACGCCTACGCCTACCACTACCGCAGCCCGGTCGCCGTTGCCGACTGACGGTGTGCCGCACAGCGGCGCCATGCTGCCTGGCGCATGCGCAACGACCAGCATGCACCGCTGTCAGACCCGTGGTGGTGCGCCAGCTGCCGTTGGCCACACCGCTGCCGGCCGCCGGGCAGCCTGGTTCAGGGATAAAGCCCGCGTTCCTGCCGTGCCGACAGGATGCGCTCACAGGCCACCGCAAACGTGGCGGTGCGCAGGCTGATGTGGTGGTGGTCGGCGGTGTCCCAGATGTTGTTCAGCGCGCCGACCATGATCTTGTCCAGCCGGGCGTTGATCTCGTCCTCGGTCCAGAAAAACGACGAGAAGTCTTGCACCCACTCGAAATAGCTCACCGTCACGCCACCGGCGTTGCAGATCACGTCGGGCACCACCAGCACACCACGCTCGGCCAGGATGTCGTCAGCGGCTGACCCGGTCGGGCCGTTCGCGCCTTCGAGCACCAACCTGGCCTTCAGCCGGTGGGCGCGGGCGGCGGTGATCTGGTTTTCCAGCGCGGCGGGCACCAGGATCTGGCAGTCCACGTCCCAGAAGTCCTCGGCCGCCATGGCCTCGCCACCGGCAAAACCGGCCACGCCGCCGGTGGCTTTCACATGCGCCTGCAGTGCGGCGGTGTCCAGCCCGCCGCCGTTGAACAGCGTGCCGCTGTGGTCTTGCGCGGCCACCACCAGCGCGCCGGCCTGGGCAAACAGTTCGGCCGCCGATGAGCCCACATTGCCGAAGCCCTGCACCGCCACCTTGGCGCTGCGGATGTCCAGTCCGATGCGGCGTGCCGCCTCTCGCCCGGTGACAAACACGCCTCGGCCGGTGGCCTTCACCCGGCCCAGGCTGCCGCCCAGGTGCAGCGGCTTGCCGGTCACCACACCGGTGGTGGTGGCGCCGGTGTTCACTGAATAGGTGTCCATCATCCAGGCCATCACCTGGGCGTTGGTGTTGACGTCGGGCGCCGGGATGTCTTGCTGCGGGCCGATGATGATGCCGATCTCGCTGGTGTAGCGGCGCGTCATCTTCTCCAGCTCTTTCTGGCTGAGTTGCTTGGGGTCGACGCGAATGCCGCCTTTGGCACCGCCGAAGGGCAGGTTCACCGCCGCGTTCTTGATGCTCATCCAGGCCGCCAGCGCCATCACTTCTTCCAGCGTCACATCCGGGTGGTAGCGCACGCCGCCCTTGCCCGGACCGCGGGTCAGGCTGTGCTGCACCCGGTAGCCCTCGAAATGGGTGATGGTGCCGTTGTCCAGCTCGATCGGGATGTCGACGATCAGCGTGCGCTTGGGGCGCTTGAGCGTCTCGGCCCAGCGGGCCAGCGGGCCCAGGTAGGGCAGCACGCGGTCGATCTGCGACAGGTAGGTGCCCCAGGGGCTGTCGGCGGTGGGGTGCACGTAAGAAAGCGTCATGGTCGTCCTGTGGGTGGTTGGCGGGCTGGCAGTGTCGGCCGGCTGCTTGTGGCGGCTGCCTTCTCGCGGCTGGCTTCGCGCGGCAGCCGCCGACCGCCTGCGGGCGCAATGTAGGCGCGCTGCGGGAGGTGTGGCAAGCTTATGCCTCAATTGCATCGAGGCGGAAGCGCTCGGGATGGCAGCGGCTTCGCTGCACTGATGCGCTGAAGCCGTGCACCAGTCGCGTGCCGGTGTCCAGTCGACGGGGGCGTGCCAACGGGGTGCGCTGACAGTGCGTGCCGTCAGGGCGTGCCGATAGTGCGGTGGCGCCCGTGCGGTGCGCCAGTGCGGTGCGCCAGTGCGTGCCGACAGTGCACGCGGCCCGGTGGCTACACTGCCAGCCATGCCCGACACCTCCGCTTCCACCATCGCCTTCATCGGCGGCGGCAACATGGCCACCGCGCTGATCGGCGGCCTGGTGCGCGCCGGCCACGCACCGTCCAGCATCCTGGTCATCGACCCGAACGACGCTCAGCGTGCCCGGCTGCAGGCGGATTTCGGCGTGCAGGTGCAGCCGGCGGCCGGCGCGGCGCTGGACGGCGCCGGCCTGGTGGTGTGGGCCGTCAAGCCGCAGCTGTTCGTGCAGGCGGCAGCGCCTTGCGCGCCGCCCAGGTGCGGCGCGCTGCACCTCAGCGTGATGGCCGGCATCCGCATTGATGCCATCGCCCGTGCCATGGGGCAGCCAGCAGCC
>JBBRJU010000119.1:0-6732 GCA_038218895.1 Burkholderiales bacterium | reverse complement strand
AATTTTCATGTTCGGTCCTGAAGCAAAGATGGCCAAAATCAGTCACTGTCAACAAAGGTCACCAAATCGCACCAACAACCTGAGCCAGAAATTCCATTGTGCAGCATGGGGACGATGCGGCGTAAGCCCTGACCCTCGTTCAAGGCCACCTTCGGAGCCTCGGCGCATGCGCGACCGACCGCTTCGAGGCGGCGAATTCAGGGCTGCAGATGTCGGTTCAGGGTCGAGATGTTGAGTTCGCCGCCTCGAAGAGCGGTTGTTCAGACGAGGTCGAATCGAATGGCTGCTGTCGGTGCCGGGCTTGAACTGGAAGTCCCGGCCAGTTCCTGCCGTCGACCACGGGCAGCTACAGCGCGTCTCACATGGTCGTAATCGTTTGCAGCAAAGCCCGGCGTACTTGCGGGCCCCATAAGCGGCGGCCGTCGGTCGGTCATCCTTGGATCCGTCACGGGCTCGGCGCCAGCGGTGCTGCGCTGGCCGGCTCGAACAGGCCTGCGTTTGCCTCCATCCAGAGCAGCGTTCGTGGCACCATCAGGCCATGGCGATGGACCACGCACCAGGCGCGAGCGTCTGCCCTAGCAGGCGGAATGCACGTGTCTGCGGGAGGCGCGGGGCCGATGGCGCTGCAGGCGCAGGCAGGCATGCGGACCGCCGGCGGCGGTGCCGAAGGTGTGGTCGGCGCTCCGGTTGCGGCTGCGGCGCGGGCCGTTGAAGCCGCCGATGCCTGCGACGCCGCCGATGCCACTGGTGCCACTGGTGCCACTGGCGTCACTGGTGCTGCTGCCGCTGGTAGGGCACCCACGCGAGCCGCCTGACGCGTCAGCAGCCACAGCGTCACGGCATCGCTGCCGGCATCCACCACGGCCTGCACCCCAGGGCGGCGCAGGTCCGCTGGCCGGATGCCGGCACAACCCGCAGGCGCCTCAGCCGTCCCCACTAGCATGCGTAGGCGTGGCCATGCCAACAACCGTGGTGGCGGCAGCGCCGGCAGCGCAGGCGGCGCCGTCGACGCAGCCGATGTAGCAAGTACAGCCGAGGCTGCATCTCCGACCGGGCCGGCCGTGCTGGCGGCCGCGGCAGCCAGCACGGCGCGGGCTGGCCGGGCTATGCGCAGCCGTTCACCTAGCAGCAAAGCGTAACCACCGAAGCAATCGGCCTGCTGCTGCGACAGCGCCTCGGCACGCAGCAACTCGTCAAGCAGTTCCAGCCAGCCGGCGCTGACGATAATGGTCCGGCCCTCCAGCCGCTGCTGCGCCTGCCACGCCGGCACCGGTGTGGGGGCCACCAGCACGCGCAACTCCCTCAGGGAGCGTGGCAGTGGCGCGTCCGCCGTTGAAGAGGCCGATGGGGCCTTGGCGGGCGGGCCGTCGAGCGCCGTCAGCCCTTTGCGCCAACCCTCAGTCGCAGCCAAGAAGCGGTCTTGCAGGCGCATTGGCTGGTCAGCGTGCGCCGGCGCCACCACCAGCGCCAGCAGCGCCACTAGCAGCGGCGCACCGGCGGTTGCCGCGCGCTGCCGCCTTCTGGCGGCGCGCCGGCATGCAAGGGAGAACGCTGCCCGGCGCATCATGGGGGCGGCTTTTTCGGCAGCACGCAGGTGGCCTGGCCCACGATCCAGTCGTCGCGCAGGTAGTTGGGCAGCGCGCCCGGCACCGGCTGCACACGGCTGGCTCCACCGCTGCAGTGCAGCACCACGGCCACCGGCAGGCTGCAGCTGTTGCCGGCCATGTCGATGCGCAACAGCTTGAACTCGCCGGTCTGCAGGGTGGCGGCACCGAAGCCGAACGGCGGGCCTGTCGCGGCCGCCTGGTCTGCCACCGGGGCGGCGGCGCTCCAAGCCGTAGGTGCGGCCAGCAGCGGGTTGATGGTAAAGCCTGTGTAGTGCTGCTTGGCCCCCTCGTTCAGCAGCGCGACGAAGATCGCCGGCCCCACCGTCGCGGTGTCGTGCAGGTACCAAGCCGCACGCAGTGGCGGACAGGGGTCGTGCGCGCAGCCGCTGGCCAGTGCCAGCCATGGCAGCGCCAGCAGTGCCTGCCACAGCTGGTGTCCGCCTGCAGCGGCGCGCTGCTCGGTATGGGCCGAGGGCTTCACCGTGCACCCCCTTCCTGCCCGCGCACGTTGCGTCGCGGGGCGATGTCTTCCACCGCCTTTTTCAGGTCGGTCAGCGCCTTGGCCAGGGTCGGGTCGCTGGGTAGCCGCTGCTCAATAGCCACCAGCGTGCGCCGCAGCGCCATCAGTGAGCTGGTGAGGTCGCCTTCGTCGGATGCCGAGGCCGCCGGCGCTGCCACACGGATGCGGTCGCGCAGCGCAGCCACGTCGGTGCGCAGGGCGGCCAGAGCCTGGGTGAGCGCGGGGTCCAGGGTGACGGTGACGCGGCCGTCGGCGGCTGATGCGGGGGGTGCCAGCTGCAGCGCATCCAGCTTGACGGCCGCGCTCTGCAACGCCCCGGCTGCCTTGTCCAGCCGGTCGGCCGGCCCGTCCAGCACCGAGGCGTCGGCCCGAATGGTGATGCCCCGATCCAGCAGCGCGCGGTCCAGCGCGTCGAGCTTCAGGTCGGCACCCTGCACCCGCAGCGCCAGCCCTTCTCGCAGCAGCGCGCGGTCGGCATCGGACAGGCTCAGCGTCGACAACGGCGCCAGCGCCACGGTGCCGGCCACGCCGAGCGTGCCGCCCACAGTCAGTGCGGTGGCCAGCACCGCGCCGCTGCCGAACTGCTGCACCAAGTGGGCCAGGCCCGTGGCGCCGCTGGCGCCGGCCACGCCGGCGGCCAAGGGCTCGCCGTCCCGGTCTGCGGGGTCGCCGTCGCGGCGGCCTGCGGCGGCGGCAGTCGCGGCACCAGTGGTTGCCAGCTGGCGCCGGCCCAGGCGGCGGGCGGCCGCTACAGCCACTACCGGGCGCGCGTCCAGCGCCTGGGCCGCGGTCAGGAAGCCCAGCATCCGGTAGCTTTCGAACTGCTGCTCGTCGAAGAACTGGTCGGCCGTGGTCTGGTGCGGAAAACGCGCTGGGCTGTCGGCCGGCGTGCCGGCCGGCACGCTGATCGCGGCATAGGCCTGCAGTTCGGGCGGGTCGGTTGCCGGCAGCAGTCGTGGCTTGAGCACGACCAGCAGGCCGTCCTGTTCTGGCGGGTTGCCGTCGCGTGCCGAATAGCGGATCGGCGCCTCCAGCCAGCGGGCATGCGTGCTGTCGCGACCCGAGCCGGGCAGCACCGCCGGCAGGTCGATCGGGATGCCGAAATCGACGCGGATCTTGCGCACCACGTCCAGCAAGTCCAGCCAGCGGAACTCGCCGTCGCAGGTGGCATCGACCGCGACGATGCGGTGGCACCGCCGCCGCACCATCTCGTAGATTCCAGTGTTGTCGAAGTGGCCGCCGTCGGACAGGTACACATAGGGGTCGGTGTCGCGGGTGGAACCGCGCGCCTCGGCAATTGCCACCTCCAGCCCCAGGGCGGGCTGTCCCAGGCGCCAGACCGCATTGCCGTCCGGCCCCGGGTTGGGTGACCACCAGCCCAGCCGAACGTTGAACAGCGTCATCACGAAGGTGACCAGCGGTGAGCTGTGGTAGCCCATGTTGGGCGAGGCAGCGGCACCCGAGATCGTCAGCGCGCGGCCCAGCGTCATGCCGCCTCCATAGTTTGCCGTGGGCCGGTAGCCCACGTTGGCTGCGCCGCAGTGGCGCGGCGTGGCGATGAACGAGGCAGCCTTGCGCTGCTGCCAGTCCAGGCGCCGCGGTGACGGATGCACTATGTTCAGCGCCATGCCAAGCACCGGATACAGGCGCGGGCGGCCATCACTACCGCGCAGCGGCGCGCCCAGCTGCGCTAGAGGGATGTTGTCGTCGGGGTCGAAGCCGGTGAACCAGTGCGGGCGGCGGCGTGGCCGCCCCGAGCCCAGGTAGGCGCGCACCAGGCGGTTGCCATACATGCCGTGCAGCGAGAAGTGGTTCACCCCCATTGCCCAGGCCAGTATGGCCGCCGCGCCCAGCAGTGCGGCGATGCAAATGGTCAGCATCGGCCAGGGCGCCTCAACCAGCTGCAACTGGTACACGCGTGCGGCGGCCGGCTCTGGGGCATCGTCGTCGCCGTCGGCCTGGCCTTCGGCGGCTCGTGCCGCCGCGGCGGCCTCGGCGGCGGCGCGCGTTGCTGCCGCGTCGGCGGGCGCAGCCGGGCCACGCTGCGCCTGTGCGGCACGCAGCGCCGTCTGCTGGCGTAGGAAATCGGCCCGTTGCGCCAGTTCGGCAGGACACAGGGTGGAGGTCCAGCGCCAGCCATGGCAGCTGTCGAGAACTGCATTCCAGGCCAGAGAGAGCGCAAGCAGGGTGGCCAGCAGCACTAGCGCAGCCATCGCGTCGAGCAGGCGGATGCGCGTCAGGCGCAGGAAGCCCTGCGCCTTGCGCCGGATCTCGCCGCCGCTCTTGCTCCAGTAGCCGATCAGGCTGGTCAGCACGCCCAGCACCCCGCCGCCGATGCCGAACTGCAGCGCGGTGGGGCCGCTGCTGCCCAGGTACGTAAGGATCGCCAGCGGCAACCAGACGACTAGGCCAAATACTGCCAGCCAGCCAAACGTGAATCGCAGCCAGTAGCCAGTGGCCCGCGCCCACCACTCGCGGTCCTGCTCGTCGGTCTTGCGGCTCATCAGGCCGGCATACAGCGCCATCGCCAGCCAGAACGCGGCCGTCATGCCGGGCACGGCCAGGCTGGCATAAAGCAGGCGCTGGCGTTCGTCGAAGGCGCCACCCCCATCGCCCGGGCCGGCGCCCAGCTGCGACAGTGCCACAGCGGCCAGCGCACCGCCCGCCGCACCGACCGCGACGATGACGAACAGCCCCCAATCGTTACGTGGCCGCATCTGCAGCCCCCGGCGCAACCGCCAGGCGACACCCAGCAACACCCCGAGCAGATGGGCCAGGGCGCCGGCACCGGCGAACCACCACCAGGAGGCGTTGCGCACCTCCGCGCTCCAGGCGCCGCCCAGGCTCAGCATTGCGGCGGCCAGCGTGATCGGCAAAAAGCACCACCGGGTGAAACGGTCGGCGGGCTCGGTGCGCTTGGCGTCGTCGGCCGCCTGGGCGCGCCGCGCTGGCGCGCTGGGCCGGGTGGCCGCCGGTGGCTCGTTCCGTGGCGCCGGCAGGTCGGCCACCACATAGGCCACGCCCAGCAGCACTAGCAGCGCCGAGGCACTAGCGGTGCCCAGCGCCAAGGCGTCGGGCACGGCGGGCAGGTTCAGCCAGGCCAGGTACAGCCGTGGAAGCGCAACGGCGCTGGACAGCACCGCCACCCAGATCAGGGCATTGAGCAGCAGGTTGCGCACGAAGATCGCCGCTAAGCTGAACGCATCGCCCGACAGGCCGCCGGTCGGGCTGAGGTAGTTGCTCATCGCGCGCAGCGGCGCCACTGGGTCGGGCGCCGCACCATCGGCCGGCGCGGCGCCAGCCTGGGCCGCTGCACCGGCACAGCCGGCGCTCTGGCCCACGCGGCGCAGCCAGTCGGCTGCGGCCCGGTCTGCCAAAGTGGTGGCACGGCGGCGCAGCACCTCGGCACGCTGGCGTGCCCATGCCAGCCGGGCTTCGGCCACGGCCAGCGGTGGGGCGGTGGCTGGCCTGGCCGGGCCAGCCGGCTGGCCGCCGGGTGGCGGCACCGATGCCCTGGCCGCTTCGGCCGCCTGTTCGGCGGCATCGATTCGGCGCTTGGCTTGCGCCCGTGCAGCTTCGCGTAGCGGCTGCCCAGCCTGCCACAGCCCGTTCACCAGCCAGCTGCCGATGTAGCCGCCGCCGCTGACGGTCGACAGGTAGTGGAAGCCGCCAAGCCTCCCTTGCGACGCCAGCCACTGCAGGACGCCCAGGCTGAAGGTGGCGCTGCGGATGCCGCCGCCGGACAGGCAAAGCGCGCTGGGACGCAGCCCGTCCGGCTGCTCATGCAGCCTGCTGAAGGCGCTGGCTAGGTCTGCCGGATGCCAGGCCGGGTCGCCCAGCACATGGGCCAACTCGTCGCGCAACATCTGCTCGCTGGTGGCCGGTTCGGCCGGGTCTAACGCCAGTGGATCCTCGCCAAGCATGGACATGTTGTGTCGCGGTTCGTCTCGTGTGCATGTCCATGATCGGGCGATTGACGGTTTTCGACATCCCTAACATTGCGGTGTCGGGCGTCAGGTACCGGGCAACGCCTATCCATTTCTGCCCTCCACTGCGCTGACACCTTGGGGCGCATGCGTGCGGGGCCAATCGGCGGCTTCGCGGCAACTAGGTCAGCACTGCGGATGCCGCTGATGGGTCGACGCCGGTCAGCCACTTTGCCGCTATGCCCGCCGGACTGGAGCCGCTCAAGTTGGCCCCGGGACACCAGACGAGCGGGAAAACCCGCACTTGGCCACAGGTGGGCATCCGCGGCGAGTCGCGTGCAGGCACAGCCGTTTGGAACAGGCACAGAAATCCTTGCGCCTTGAAGCTCAATGAGGTCCGAGTGTTGGCGTCGACCGATCAGTCGGACGGCGGAAGTGGAGGCAAAGGTACCCAGTGCCATCCGATGATTGCTTGTTGCGGCGCATCCGAGGCCATTTGGTTCATAGTCTGATCCGGCTGCCTGCTGCGGTCATGAGCGCCAGGATGGCAACACTCAGGCGCCGACGAAGGCGCGGCTGGTCTACGTTTCTGCCTGCACAGAGCAAGCTGGGATCTTCCGACAACCCCAAGAGCAGAAGCCATTCGCATCCCTGACAAACATGCTGCCCTGCCAAGGAA
>JBBRJU010000118.1:0-6733 GCA_038218895.1 Burkholderiales bacterium | reverse complement strand
GCCACAGTGCGCTGGCGGTCTTGTTGTCGTCCATGCTGGATCGGCTGACGGACACCACCGCCTGTGCGCCATCGGGCGACAGGCTCGGTGTGCCCAGGCGCTCGATGTTCCAGAGGTCTTCGGCGGTGATCGGGTGGCGCTTGGGCATGGCAGCGGGCTGCAGGAGCGGTGGTGGGTCTGGCCTGATTGTGCCGATGCTTGTGGGCCAGCCCGGTGGGCTGCATCGTGCATGGCGGCGCAGCTGCTTCTTCGCCCCGGCACTGGGTACTGGCCTGGCGGCTCAGCCGCGCGGGCGGCTGAGCTGGAAATCCAGGTGGGTGCGCACCGTGGGCCATTCATCGGCGCTGATGCTGTAGACCGCCGTGTCGCGCAGTGTGCCGTTGCCCGCGCGCTGGTGGTTGCGCAGGATGCCGTCGAGCTGCGCGCCCAGGCGCTCGATGGCGCGCCGGCTCTGCTGGTTGAAGCGGTGGGTGCGGAACTCGACCGCGATGCACTGCAGCTGCTCGAAGGCATGGGCCAGCAGCAGGCGCTTGGCCTCGGTGTTGAGCGGGCTGCGCTGCACCCGGCTGGCATACCAGGTCGACCCGATCTCGACCCGCTGGTGGGCGTTGTCGATGTTCATGTAGGTGGTCATGCCCACCGGTGTGCTGGTGGCGTCGAGCACGGCGAACGGCAGCATGCTGCCGGCGGCGTGCAGCCCCAGGCGCCGGTCGATCTCCGCCGCCATGCCCTCGGGTTTGGGCACGGCGGTGTACCACAGCTGCCACAGGTCACCATCGCGCACCGCCTCGGCCAGGGCCGGCGCGTGCTCGGGGGCCAGCGGCAGCAGGCGCACATGCGCGCCTGTCAGCGTGACGGGCGTGGTGATCGTCGGCAGGCGCATGGGCGGCTTCGTGGGCAGGCTGGTTGGCAGGGCGCCTTGCCCGGTCACCGGTTGTGGCGCTGCATGAACACCAGCTTCTCGAACAGGGTCACGTCCTGCTCGTTCTTCAGCAGCGCGCCCACCAGCGGCGGCACGGCCACCTTGTCGTCCTTGCTCTGCAGCGCTTCCAGCGGGATGTCTTCGGCCACCAGCAGCTTCAGCCAGTCGAGCAGTTCGCTGGTGCTGGGCTTCTTCTTCAGGCCGGGCAGGTTGCGCACGTCGTAGAAGGTCTTCATCGCCGCAGTCAGCAGCTCTTTCTTCAGGCCGGGGAAGTGCACGTCGACGATGCTCTTCATCGTGTCGGCGTCGGGGAACTTGATGTAGTGAAAGAAGCAGCGGCGCAAGAAGGCGTCTGGCAGCTCCTTCTCGTTGTTGCTGGTGATGAACACCACCGGGCGGTGCCTGGCCTTGACCAGCTCACGCGTCTCGTAGACATAGAACTCCATGCGGTCGATCTCGCGCAGCAGGTCATTCGGGAATTCGATGTCGGCCTTGTCGATCTCGTCGATCAGCAGGGCCACCGGCTCGTCGCTGGTGAAGGCCTGCCACAGCACACCCCTGAGGATGTAGTTGCTGATGTTGCGCACCTTCTGCACACTTTCATCGTCGGCCAGCTGGCTGTCGCGCAGCCGGCTCACCGCGTCGTATTCATACAGGCCCTGCTGGGCCTTGGTGGTGCTCTTCACATGCCACTGCAGCAGCGGCAGGCCGAGTGCGGCCGACACTTCCTCGGCCAGCATGGTTTTGCCGGTGCCCGGCTCGCCCTTCACCAGCAACGGGCGCTTGAGCGTGATGGCGGCATTGACAGCCAGCATCAGGTCTTGCGTGGCGACGTAGTTGTCTGATCCTTGGAACTTCATGGCGGCATGCGGCCGGTTGGAGGCCGTGACAGAGGGTGAAAGGGCAGCAGGGCTGGTAGAGGGCGTGGGGCGTCCGGCAGCAATTCAGTATAGGGGTGGCCTCTATAATCATGAGTCGCCCGGTTGACGCTTCGCGAGGCGCCGCCGGGTCCATGGGTGCATGCACGGCTGGGTCCGTTGCCCCGCCCCGCCCACCAGCGATCGATCCAGCCTGCCAGACAATGAACAACGCGTTTTCCCTGCTTTCCCTGTTGCTGGCACTGGCCGGCTTCGGCGCCGCTGCACACGCCCAGACGCCCACCGCCGGTGATGCTGCCAAGGGCGCCACCAAGGCCGCCATGTGCACCGGTTGCCACAGCATCGTCGGCTACCAGGCCACGTTCCCGGAAGTGTTCAAGGTGCCGATGATCGCCGGCCAGGGCGCAAAGTACATCTCGGCGTCGCTGCTGTCTTATCAAAAGGGCGACCGCAAGCATCCCACCATGCGCGGCATTGCGGCGTCGCTGACCGAGCAGGACATGGCCGACCTGGGCGCGTTTTATGAACAGCTGGGCAAGGGCGTTGGCAAGGCCGCGCCCGCCGCGCTGGCCACCCCTGTACCCGACGCGCTGAAGGACCGCATGGCCGCCTGCGTGGCCTGCCACGGCGCCAACTTCAGCACCCCGCTCGATCCGTCCTACCCGCGCCTGGCCGGCCAGCATGCCGACTATCTGTATGCCGCACTGAAGGCTTATCACACCGACGGCAACCCGCACCTGGGACGCAACAACGCCACCATGCGGGCGCAGGTGGTGCAGGAGGCCGATGGCAAGAAAAAGCTCACCTTCAGCAACCCTGAGCTCAAGCAGATGGCGCAGTACCTGGCGTCCTTGCCAAGTGACCTGCGCGTGGTGCCACAAAGCCGCTTCCGCTGACCGGCGGCCTGGCGCTGGCCTCAGCCGCCCCGGAACGCCGGCCGCCCCAAGCGCCCCAACGGCCCCCAAGCGCCCCAAGCGCCCCGACGAGCCGCAGCAATCTGCGGCTTTTTTGATGCCACTTCCGCAGCGCAGCTGCCATGCGGGCGTTGACAATCGACAGTTCGATGGGCGAGCAATCCACCAAAAAAATCCAAGTTTCCCAGTTGCGCCTGGGCATGTTCCTGCAGGCGCTGGAGGGCAACTGGCTGGACCATCCGTTCTGGAAGACTCGCTTCGTACTGAAGGAGCCGGCGGATCTGCAGCGCCTGGTCGACAGCCCGGTGCGTGAATGCTGGATCGACCCCCGGCGCGGCCTGGACGTGGAGGCCGCTGCGCCGGCTGCTGTCGCTTCTGTGCCATCGCCGTCGGCGTTGCTGCCGCCAGGCGCTGTGTCGGAGCCTGCACCTGCGCCTGCACCTGCGCCTGCACCCGCTGCAGTCCCAGTATTGCAAATCTCTTGCCGCGCCCCGGGCAAATTGCCCGCTGCACCCACCGCGCGCCCGCTGCGGGTCACCATGGCCGAAGAGCTGCGCGAGGCCTCTCTCCTGTGCCAGCGCTCACGCGAAGCGGTGACCAGCCTGTTTGCCGAGGCGCGCCTGGGCCGGGCGCTGGAGGCCGAACGCTTCCAGCCGCTGGTCGGCGACATCACCCGGTCGGTGTTTCGCAACCCCGGCGCGCTGGTCAGCCTGGCGCGGCTGAAGACGGCCGACGACTATTCCTACATGCACTCGGTGGCGGTGTGCGCGCTGATGGTGGCGCTGGCCCACCAGATGGGGCTCGACGACGCCGGCTGCCGCGAGGCCGGCATGGCCGGGCTGCTGCATGACCTGGGCAAGGCGGCGATGCCGCTGGACATCCTGAACAAGCCGGGCAAGCTCACCGACGCCGAGTTCGCGGTGATCCGCACCCACCCGGAACGCGGCTGGCAGATGCTGCAGGAGGCGCAAGGTGCCAGCGAGCTGGTGATGGACGTGTGCCTGCACCACCATGAGCGCATCGACGGCACCGGCTACCCGCACCGCCTGCCGGCCGACCGCATCGGAGATTTCGCCCGCATGGGCGCGGTGTGTGACGTGTACGACGCCATCACCTCCAACCGCCCCTACAAGGCGGGCTGGGACCCTGCCGAGTCGATGGCCCAGATGGCGTCGTGGAAGGGCCATTTCGACCAGACCATCTTCAGCCACTTCGTGCGCAGCCTGGGCATCTACCCGAATGGCTCGCTGGTGCGCCTGGCCTCGCGCCGCCTGGCAGTGGTGATGGACCAGAACCCCAGCGCGCTGACTGCGCCGATCATCAAGGTCTTTTTCGACCTGGACCGGCAGCTGCCGATCCGCCCGCAGGTGCTCGACCTGTCGCAGGGCGCACCCGACCGCATCACCGACCGCGAGTTGCCCGGCCGCTGGAACTTTCCGCAGCTCGACGCACTGTGGGCGGGTGACGAAGCGGTGCGGCGTGGCCGCGCCTGAACAGGCGCCACCCGCTGCGGCGCCCCGTGCTGCGGCCACCAGCCACCACGGCGCCCACCACGGTAACCACCACAGCGCCCACCACGGTAACCACCACCGCGCCCACCACGGCGCCCACCATGGCTAAGCCTGCGGCTTGTAGCGCCCCAGCAGCAGCGCATTGCTGACCACGCTGACCGACGACAGCGCCATCGCCGCGCCGGCCACCACCGGGCTCAGCAGGCCGAAGGCGGCCAGGGGGATGCCCACCACGTTGTAGGCAAAGGCCCAGAACAGGTTTTGCCAGATGCGCCGTGTGATGGCGCGTGACAGTTGCAGCGCCTGCACCACCAGCACCGGGTCGCCGCGCAGCAGGGTAAGGCCGGCAGTCTGCATCGCCACATCGGTGGCGCCGCCATCGGCATGGGCCATGGCCAGGCCCACGTCGGCAGCGGCCAGGGCGGGGGCATCGTTGACGCCGTCGCCGACCATGGCCACGCGCTGGCCCGGCGCCAGGCCGGCGCGCAGGGCGGCGATGACCTTGGCCTTGTCGCCGGGCAGCACCTCGGCCCGCACATCGGCCATGTCGGTGAAGCCGACCTCGCGCGCCAGCGCCTCGGCAGCACCGCGGTTGTCGCCGCTGACCAGAACCACCCGGATGCCCTCGCGCTTCAAGGCCGCCACGGCTGCCGCCGCGCCAGGCTTGGCATGGTCGCCGAAAGCCAGCAAGCCCAGCGCGCGCGGTGGCTGGCCGGCCACCGACTCGGCCAGCCAGGCCACGCTGCGGCCCTGGGCGGCCCAGGCCTGGGCCTGTCGTCGCAGCGCGGCATCTTCCACACCCAGTTCGGCCATCCACACGCTGCTGCCCAGCTGCAGCATGCGGCCGGCCACCGTGCCTTCGATGCCACGGCCGGGCACCGCGCGCGGCGTGTCGGCCTGCAGGCGGACCACGCCTTCGGCCTGCGCGGCCTGCACCACGGCGCGGGCCAGCGGGTGCTCGCTGGCGGCCTGCAGTGCGGCAGCCAGGGCCAGCAGCTCGGCCCGGCCGACGGGCAGGGCGGTGGTGGCCGGGGTGGTGGCCGATGTGGTGGCCGCGGGGCTGACCGCAGGAGTGGCCGAGCCGGCGGCTATCGCATCCACCAGCGTCGGCCGGCCTTCGGTCAGGGTGCCGGTCTTGTCGAAGGCGACCACCGCCACGTCGCGCATCAGCTCCAGCGCCTGGGCGTCACGCACCAGGATGCCGTGGCGCGCGGCCAGGCCGGTGCCCACCATCAGCGTGGCCGGTGTGGCCAGACCCAGTGCACAGGGGCAGGCGATCACCAGCACCGACACCGCATGGATCAAGGACGTGGCCCAGCCGATGTCACCGAACAGCCCCCAGCCCAGCAGCGTCAGCAGCGCGGCGCCGAACACCGCAGGCACGAAGACGGCGGCCACCTTGTCGACGGTCTGCTGGATCGGTGCCTTCTTGGCCTGGGCCGATTCCACCATCTGCATGATCTGCGACAGCATGCTGGCCGCGCCCACCGCCGTGGTGCGCACCGCCAGCAGGCCCTCGCCATTGATGGCGCCGCCGGTCACCCGGTCACCGGGCTGGCGCGCCACCGGCAGGCTCTCGCCGGTGAGCAGGCTTTCATCGAGGTGGCTGCGGCCCTCCAGCACGATGCCGTCGGTGGGCAGGCGCTCGCCCGGGCGCACCAGCACCGTGTCGCCGGGCTGCACCTCGGCCAGTGGCACCGTCACTTCCTGGCCGTCGCGGCGCAGGCGGGCGACGTCGGGCCGCAGCGCGCGCAGGCCGTCCAGCGCCACCAGGGTGCGGCGCTTGGCGCGCGCTTCCAGCCATTTGCCGAACAGCACCAGCGTGATCACCACCGCCGCGCTTTCGAAGTACAGGTGCGGCATGCCCTGCGGGTCTTGCGCCCACAGCACCAGGCTCAGGCCGTAGGCAGCGCTGGTGCCGGTGGCCACCAGCAGGTCCATGTTGCCCGCGCGGTTGCGCAGCGCTGCCCAGCCCGCCTTGAAGAAGCGCGCGCCGAAATAAAAAAGCACCGGCGTGGCCAGCAGCCACTGCCACAGCGCCGGCAGCATCCAGTGGCGGCCGAACAGGTCGCCCACCATCGGCAGCACCAGCGGCGCTGACAGCGCAGCCGCCACCGCCACGCGCCAGCCGTCGTCGCCGCGGTGGGCCACTGGTGCGGCCTGGGCATCGCTGACCAGCGTGGCCTCGTAGCCGGCCTGCCGCACCGCAGCCAGCAGGCTGGCGCCATCGGCGCTGCCGGCCAGGCGCTGCAACTGCGCGGTGTTGGTGACCAGGTTGACGCTGATGCCGCCGGTGCCGGGCACCCGGGCCAGCGCTTTTTCGACCCGTCCGACGCAGCTGGCGCAGGTCATGCCGCCGATCTGCAGGCGTACCAGTTCGGTCGGGATGGCGTAGCCGGCATGCGCCCCCCCCGCCGCCACGGCCTGTGTGGTGGCGCCGGCGCTGGCGCTGTCCAGCACCCGGCGGACCGAATCCGTGGCGCCCTTGACGCTGGCCAGCAGCACGCC
>JBBRJU010000117.1:0-6783 GCA_038218895.1 Burkholderiales bacterium | reverse complement strand
CGGCGTGGAGCGTGCCTTCGGCCAGGTGACGCTGGCACGCCTGCTGATCACCCCGATGCCCGGCGTGCATGCGCTGTGCGACCACCTGAGCCCGCTGCTGTATGTGCCGGTGGCCCCGCTCGACCTGCGCGACGCGCTGGACTGGACCGCCGTGCCCGGCTTGCTGGACGACCCGGCCCTGTTGAACCAGCAACTCTGCGCCATCGGCGCGGCGCTGCGGGACTGACTGGCGCCACCACACCATGGCCCAACAACTGAACCTGTTCGATGCGCGCTTTGCGCCGGCGCGGCTGCTGTTTTCGGCGCGCCAGACCAGCCTGGTGCTGGCCGGCGCACTGCTGCTGGCCTGGGCCGGCGCCAAGGGCTTGCACTGGGCTGCCGACCAGGCCCAGGCCGGGGCGCAGGCCACGCAGGCCGGCATGGCGCCGCTGCGGGCCCAGGTGGGCACGCTGGCCACCCAGCAAGCCAGCGGCGCGGCCACTGAAATGGCCCAGCTGCAAGCGGCCGACGCCACCCAGCGGCGCGTGCGCGCCGCGCTGGAGGCCGGCGCCGGCGGCGCGCGTGAAGGCCATGCCGAGCTGCTGCTGGCGCTGGCCCGCCAGGCCTCGGGCCAGCTGTGGATCACCGGGCTGGGCGTGTCCGATGACGGCACCGCCATCGACCTGGAAGGCCGCATGACCGACAGCAGCGTGCTGACGGACTACTTGCGCCGGCTCAATGCCGAGCCGCGCTTCAAGGGCCGGCCCTTCGCCCAGTTGACGCTGCGCGGCGTCGACAGCGATGGCGCCGCCCTGCCCTACACCGAATTTGCGCTGCGCTCCACCCCTGCGGCCAGCCCGGGCACCACGCCATGAAGACCCTGCTTGCGGCGCCCGCCGATGCCTTGCCCCCGTTGGCCCTGCTGGCCACCCGCAGCCGCGCGCTGCTGCGCCAGTTCGACCAGCGCAAGCAACGTGAGCGCCTGATGCTGTTGGCCGCCGGCGCCGCCATCGTGCTGATGCTGGCCGACAGCCTGTGGCTGCAACCGGCCTGGCGGGCCTTCCAGGCCGCGCGCAGCGCGCAGGCCAGTGCGCAACAGCAGCAGCAGGGCCTGCAGGCCGACATCCAGCAGTTGCAGACGCAGGGCGTGGCCCAGGCACGCCAGCAGCAGGCCGAGCTGCAGCAGTGGCGCCAGCGCCTGCGCGACGGGGATGCCGGCCTGCGCAGCCATGCCGACAGCCTGGTCGGCCCCGAGCGCATGCGCGACCTGCTGGAACAACTGCTGGCCCGCCACGGCGAGGTGCGGCTGCGCAGCCTGCGCTCACTGGGCCGCAGCGACCTGCTGGCCCCGGGCCAGGCTGCGGCCGGTGGTGTGGCCGGTGGTATGGCCGCTGGTGCGGCAGCAACGCCCGGCGCTTTGGCCCCAAACGCTGCCGTGGCCGCCGCTGCCGCTGCCGGTGCCGATGCCGCCGGTGGCCTGTACCGCCACGGCGTCGAGTTGGTGCTCGAAGGCGGCTATGCCGACCTGCTGGGTTACCTGAAGGCGATGGAGGCACTGCCACAGCGGGTGCTGTGGGGTGCTGTCAGCCTGAAGGTGGAGCAGCACCCCCGGTCGGTGCTGACGCTGCGTGTCTACACCTTGAGCCGCGACCGCGCCTGGCTGGAGATCTGAACATGGTTTGTCTGCACCACCCCACGGCGGCCCTGGCCACGCTGCTGCTGGCGGCCGCCACCGCCGCCACCACCACTGCGGCCGCCACCGCAGGCCCGTTGGCCGACCCCACGCGCCCGCCAGCGGCGCTGGCAGCGCCCGGCGGCCTGGCCGCTGCCGCACTGCCGCGCCGCGCCAACCTGGACACCGCCCGCGCCATCGCTGCGGCCGCCCGTGGGGCCGAGCCGCCGCCGCCTGCCATCCCTGTCAACTTGCAGGCGGTGCAAGTGCCCGCCAACGGCACTGCGCTGGCCCTGGTGGACGGCCGGCAGGTCCAGGCGGGCGACACCGTCGACGGCCGCACCGTGCTGGCCATCGACGGCCAGGGCCTGCTGCTGAAAGGCCCGCGCGGGCCCGAACGGCTGTGGCTGCTGGCCGGCACGCCCAAGCAGGTGGTGGGCAGCATCACCCACAGCCAGTCGGCCCGCTTCCAGCCAGCGCCGCTGTCGGGCACACCGGGCACACCGGCCAACACAGCCAACACAGCCAACACAGCCAACACAGCCAACACAGCAGACACCGCCGACACCGCCGACACCCGCGCCGCCAGCCCGCCCGAGCGCGGCCAGACCTCCGTCTCACCCTCCACCACCCGTGCCGCGCCGGCCTCCCTGTCGCTGGCCGGAAGGACTGCGCCATGACCCACTCCCGTTGGCTCCAGCCGCTGCTGGCAGTGCCGATGCTGCTGTTGCTGCTGCAGGCCCTGCCCGCCGTGGCCGACAGTCCCAGGCCGCTGCGCGACGCCAGCCCACAGCTGGGCGAGATCGGCATGCTGATGCGCCCGCAGCCGCGGCGTGACCGCCTGGCCGACCGGGAGCGCCTGCCCCACACGCAGCGCCTGGCACTGGCCGTGCCGTCCGAGGCCGCTGCGCTGCCGGTGCAGGCCGTGGTGCCAGCCGCACTGCCGGTGCAGGCCGTGGAAGCCGCCGCGATGCCCGTGCGTGCAGTCGCAGCCGCCACCGCAGCCCCTGCCACCCTGACCCAGGCCGCCACGCTGCCGGCGCCCGCCACAGCCCCACCCGCGCTGCCAGTGCGCACCAGCACGCCCGACGCCCGCTTCGACCTGGCCATCAACAACGCCCCGGCAGCGCAGGTCTTCCTGCAGCTGGCCCAGGGCACGGCCTGGAACATGCTGGTCTCGCCCGAGGTGACCGGCAGCCTGTCGATCGCGCTCAAGGACACCACCGTGCCCGAGGCCATGGACACGCTGCGCGAGCTGTTCGGCTATGAATACCGCATCACCGGCAACCGCATCTTCGTCTACCCCAACACGGTGCAGACGCGGCTCTACCGGGTGAACTACCTGCCCGGCCGGCGCCAGGGCGCCAGCGACATCCGGGTGAGCAGCAGCGCGATGACCAGCGGCGCCACCACCGCCAACGGCGCCAGCGGCAACACCACCAATGGCGGCGGTGGCGGCAACAGCAGCGTGGGCAACCGCCCCGACGACAACGCCCATGTGCGCACCACTTCCGACGCCGACTTCTGGCGCGAGGTGCAGGCCTCGCTGGCCGCGCTGGTGGGCAGCGCCGGCGGCCGCAACGTGGTGCTGAACCCGGCCGCCGGCGTGGTGGTGGTCAAGGCCACGCCGGCCGAGCTGCGCCAGGTCGAGCAGTACCTGAAGGCGGTGCAGGTGTCGATCGAGCGCCAGGTGATGCTCGAAGCCAAGATCGTCGAGGTCAGCCTGAGCAAGGACGCCCAGACCGGCATCAACTGGGGCGCGTTCGGCAAGCTGGGCAGCGGCCAGCTGTCGATCGGCAGCGCCGCACCGGGCACCCGCCTGGGCAGCAGCGGCAACCTCGGCAGCGCCGACGGCACCAGCATCGCCCCGGGTATCGACCTGGCCACCGGCGCCCTGGGCCGCGGCTTCTACGGCCTGGCCTTCCAGGCCGGCAACTTCGCCGCGCTGCTGAACTTCCTACAGACGCAGGGTGATGTGCAGGTGCTCAGCAGCCCGCGCATCGCCACGCTGAACAACCAGAAGGCGGTGCTGAAGGTGGGCAGCGACGAGCTGTACGTCACCGGCGTGACCACCAGCACCACCAGCAACGGCAGCAACTCGACCAGTTCACCGTCGCTGACGCTGCAGCCCTTCTTCTCCGGCATCTCGCTGGACGTGACCCCGCAGATCGACGAGCTCGGCAACGTGATGCTGCATGTGCACCCCACCATCAGTACAGTGACCGAGAAGAACAAGAACATCGACCTCGGCTCGCTGGGCTCGTTCCGGCTGCCGCTGGCGTCCAGCGCGGTCAACGAGACCGATTCCATCGTGCGGGTGCGCGACGGCCAGATCGTGGCCATCGGCGGCCTGATGAAGCAGGAGCTGCGCGACGAGCGCACCGGCCTGCCGGTGGTCAGCGACATGCCGGTGGTGGGCGGCCTGTTCCGCCAGACCGGCACGGTGATGAACAAGCGCGAGCTGGTGATCATGCTCAAGCCCACCGTCATCCAGGACGGCGCTGCCTGGCCCGATGCGCCCACGCTGGGCGGCCTGCCGCCGCCGGTGTCTGCCGCCGCCCCTGCCGCCGCACCTGCCACCGCACCTGCTGCAGCCCCCGCCGCCGCAGCAGGCGCCACGCGCTGACCCGCCCCGGCACTGCCCCACCACCATGGCCCGTCCCGAACGCATCCGCCTGGGCGACCTGCTGATCCAGGAGGCGCTGCTCACGCCCGCCCAGCTCGACGAGGCGCTGGCCGACCAGAAGAAGACCGGCCGCAAGCTCGGCCGCATCTTCATCGACCGGCAGTGGGTGACCGAGGTGCAGATCGCCAAGGCGGTGGCGCGCCAGCTGCGCGCACCGTTCATCGACCTGAGCAGCCGCAACCTGCGGCCCGAGGTGGCCGCGCTGCTGCCCGAGACGCATGCCCGCCGGCTGCGCGCGCTGCCGATCGAAAACACGCCCGGCGCCGCGCTGCGGGTGGCCATGGCCGACCCACCGACCTGAATGCCTATGACGAAGTGGCGCGGCTGACCAAGCGCGAGATCGACCTGGCGGTGGTGGCCGAAAGCCACCTGCTGGCCGCGCTGGACCGGGTGTACCGCGGCGCCGACGCCATGGCCGGCCTGGCGCGCGAGCTGACCGCCGACATCGTCAACATCGAAGACGAGATCGGCGACCTGCTGGGCCTGTCGACCGCCACCACCGAAGACGCGCCCGTGGTGCGGCTGCTGAGCACGATGTTCGAGCAGGCACTGCGCTCACGCGCGTCCGACATCCACATCGAGCCGCAGGAGCGGCACCTGCGGGTGCGCTTCCGCATCGATGGCGTGCTGCATGTACAGACCGAGGCCGACGCCAAGATCGCCGGCGCGGTGGCGCTGCGCCTGAAGCTGATGAGCGGCCTGGACATCAGCGAGAAGCGGTTGCCGCAAGACGGCCGCTTCCACGTCAAGCTGAAGCACAGCAGCGTGGACGTGCGCATCAGCACCCTGCCGACCCAGCATGGTGAATCGGTGGTGATGCGCCTGCTCAACCAGAGCGCCGGCCTGCTGCAGATGGACAACCTGGGCTTGCCACCCGAAGTGGCCGCCGCCGTGGCCCGCTGCCTGAAGCGGCCAAATGGCATGTTCGTCGTCACCGGCCCCACCGGCAGCGGCAAGACCACCACGCTGTATGCTGCGCTGAATGCGCTGAACGACACCGAACGCAAGATCATCACGGTCGAAGACCCGATCGAGTACCGCCTGCCCGGGCTGAACCAGGTGCAGGTGATGGACAAGATCGACCTGAGCTTCCAGCGCGTGCTGCGCGCCGCGCTGCGGCAAGACCCCGACGTGATCCTGATCGGCGAGATGCGCGACCAGACCACCGCCGAGATCGGCCTGCGCGCCGCGCTGACCGGCCACCTGGTGCTGAGCACGCTGCACACCAATGACGCGCTGAGCACCCCGCTGCGCCTGATCGACATGGGTGTGCCGCGCTACATGGTGGCACTGTCGCTGCACCTCGTGCTGGCGCAGCGCCTGGTGCGCACGGTGTGCGGCGGCTGCAGCGCACCGCAAGACCCCGACGCCCGGCACCATGCCTGGTTGCACCAGACCCTGGGCGCCGAATTTGACGCGGTGCTGGCAGCCCGGCCCCTGCGCTGCGGCACCGGCTGCGAGGCCTGCAACCACACCGGCTACAGCGGCCGCGCCGGCGTCTATGAATTCATCGAGATGACGCAGGACCTGGTGGAAGCCATGAACGACGGCGACCCGGCGCGCTTCACCCAGGCCGGGCGGCGCCAGATGGCCGGCCGCACGCTGCGCCGCGATGCGCTGCGCCTGGCACTGGCCGGCCGCACCACGCTGGACGAGGCGGTGCGTGTGGGCAACCAGAGCGATGACTGAGGAGCACTGAGCCTTGCCACGTTTTGCCTACACCGGGCGCGCAGCCAGCGGCGCCGTCAATGGTGAACTCGACGGCGCCGACGCCACTGCCGTGGCCACGCTGCTGATGTCGCGTGGCGTCACGCCGCTGCAGATCGCCGCCAGCGGCGGCCATGGCAACAGCGCCGGCGCCACCGCAGCCAAGAACGGCGGCGCGCTGGGCTGGCTGCAGCCCCGGGTGCAGCCGGCCGACCTGATGATGTTCTCACGCCAGCTGCACACACTGCTGCGCGCCGGCGTGCCCATCTTGCGGGCGCTGGCCGGGCTGCAGGATTCGGCGGTCAACCAGCGCTTCAAGCAGGTGCTGGCCAATGTGCGCCACAGCCTGGAGAGCGGCATCGAGCTGTCGATCTGCTTTGCCCAGCAAGGCGGCGTGTTCGACAACTTCTATGTGTCGATGGTGCGCGTGGGCGAGATGACCGGCCGGCTGGACGACGTGTTCATGCGGCTGTTCAAGCACCTCGAGTTCGAGCAGTTCATGCGCCAGCAGGTCAAGGCGGCGCTGCGCTACCCGGCCTTCGTCGTGCTGGCGATGATGGTGGCCATCGGCGTGATCAACACCCTGGTGGTGCCGGCCTTTGCCAATGTGTTCAAGAGCTTTGGCGCCGAGCTGCCGCTGGCCACCCGCATCCTGGTGGCGAGCAGCGCGTTCACCCTGAACTACGGCTGGCTGCTGGCGGGCGGCAGTGTGGCCGGCTTCCTGCTGCTGCGGCGCTGG
>JBBRJU010000116.1:0-6796 GCA_038218895.1 Burkholderiales bacterium | reverse complement strand
GCACGGCGGCCACCTGCGAAACCACATCGGGCTTGGCGGGAGACCGCCCTTCCTTGGCCGGCGGCGCACTGCTGCCGCAGGCCGCCAAGGAAAGCGCCATCGCGCTGATGATCAGCAGCTTCATTCTCGTGCTTCCTCGTCCTGTGGCCGTTGCCGGCCATCCTCCCCGCCAAAGCGGAACCAGTCCAGCCAGCTGCGCTCGACGCAGCTCACGTGTTCGGGCGGCAGGAAACCCGCCACGAAGGCATAGCGGCGCGCGCCGTCGCAGTTTTCCTCGGTGGTGGCGAAGGTTGCCGCGTCCACCCAGCCGTATTCCAGGCCCGCCGTGCCGACGTTGAGCGGCGCGCTGGGCAATTTTGTGAACAGCGCCGACCACACCCGCATCGCGCCGGTGGAACCGTAAAGGCCGGTGGGTTCGTTCTGGTCGTTGCCCACCCACACCACCGCCAGGTGGTCACCGGTGTAGCCGGCAAACCAGCTGTCGCGGCTGTCGTTGCTGGTGCCGGTCTTGCCGGCCACGCGCAGCGGGCCCAGGCCCGCGGAAAGCAGCGACCGTCCGGTGCCGCGCGACACCGCGTCCTGCAGCGCCAGCGTCACCAGGCGCGCGGCGATGGCGTCGCCTTCCTTGGCCGGCTCGGCGCTGAAATCGTAACGGCTGACGGCTTTGCCCTTGGGATCGAGCACGCCGCGCACCGCGCGCAGCGGCTGGATTTCGCCGCCCGAGGCGAGGAACTGATACACCTGCGCCATCGAGAACGGGCTCAGGTCCACCGAGCCCAGGATCAGCGAGGGATTCGCCGGCGCGCGCAGCCCCGCCAGCACCTTGAGCAGTTCGGCCAGGCGGTCGGGCCCGACGTCCATGCCCACGCGCACCGTGGCCTGGTTGTAGGACTGCGCCAAGGCGTCGCCCAGGCTCACCCGGCCATGGCTGCGGCCGTCGGAATTCTCCGGGCGCCAGGACTTGCCGTTGGGCAGGGTGATGGTCACCGGCGCATCGTCGACCTGGGTGGCCAGCGACCAGCGATCGGGCTGGGCCAGCGCCAGCAGGTAGACCATCGGCTTGAGCAGCGAACCCACCGGCCGCTGCGCCTCGAGCGCGCGGTTGAAGCCCGGCTGGTCGGTGGCGCGGTTGCCCACCATCGCCAACAGCTCGCCAGTGTGGGCGTCGGTGACCACCATGCCGGCCTGCAGCGCCGGACCGTCCTTGCGCTGCACGGTGGTGAGGGTTCCGCTGACGGCTTTTTCCGACAGCAGCTGCACCGAGGGCGACAGCGTAGTGAGCACGCTCAGGCCCGCGCCGCGCAGCGCGTCGGCCGGATAGTCGCGCGCCAGCTGGCGGCGGACCAGGTCCATGAAGGCCGGGTTGCGATTGCTGGCCACGCCCGGGCGCGCACTGACGCCCAGCGGTGCCGCCTTGGCGCGCGTGGCCTCGGCGGCATCGATCAGCTCGAGCTGTTGCCACACCGACAGCACCAGGTCGCGGCGGGCCTTGGCGGCCTCTGGCTTGCGACGCGGCTCGTAGATGGACGGGCCCTGGATCATGCCCACCAGCAGCGCCATGTGCTCGGTGCGCAGGCTGGCCAACTCACGCCCGAACCAGAACTCCGACGCCGCGGCCACGCCGTGCACCGACTGGTTGCCCTGCTGGCCCAGGTAAACCTGGTTGAGGTAGGCCTCGAGGATTCGCCGCTTGTCGTAGCGCGCCTCGATGATGATTGAATAAGCCGCTTCCTTGAGCTTGCGGCTCAGGCGCTTCTCGCGCGACAGGAACAGGCTGCGCACCAGCTGTTGGGTCAGGGTGCTGGCGCCCTGCTCGAGCTCGCCCTCGCGCACGTTCACCCACGCCGCGCGCATCACGCCCCAGGGGTCGATGCCGTGGTGGTGCTTGAAGTTGCGGTCCTCGACCGCCTGCAGGCCCATCACCAGCAGCGGCGGCACCTCGGTGAGCTGCACCAGCGTGCGCTCTTCCTGGACGTTGCCGCCGTAAAGCGTGGCGATGCGCGACGGATCGATGCGCGCCGAATCAAGCTTGCCGGCACGGCGATCAGCCACCGACGCCACCGCGCCGCCGGCCAGCGACAGCTCGAGCTTGGCGGCGGGCACCGGGCCGTCGAGGTCGGTGAAGGCGCGGGTGGCAATGCGGAATTGGCCGCCGTCACGCAGGTACGTGCCGGGCACGTCGCCGCCGCCGTCCTTGCGGTAGCCGGCTGCCGCCAGCTCCAGTTCCAGCGTGGCGGCGTCCAGCCTCAGGCCGGGCTTGAGCAGCAGCGGCCGGGCGTAAACGCGGGTCGGCACCTGCCAGGCGAGCTGCTCGAATTCAGCGCGTACCTGCTTGTCGAGCACCCAGACCATCGGCACCCCGATGACCAGGGCCAGGGCGAACCCGGCCAGGGCCGCACGCAACAGCCATCGCCGCCAGCGCGGGCGGGCGGATTCAGGGGCTGATTTTCTGGGGGAAGCGCTACGAGGCACGGACGTGGATAATCCGGAGGTGCGGCGAGTCTATCAGGCAGCCGCGCCGGCACCCCAACCCGAGACTGAACAACCCGCATGGATGCCCCCCGCCTTCCGGTCCTGAGCCTGTGGACCGCCGACGCCAGTGCGTCAGGCGGCCTGCGGCCGGTCGTGCCCGAGGCGATCACGCGCCTGGACGGCGTTGCCAGCAGCGCCGAGCAGGCACTGGCGCTCGCCGCCAGCCAGCATCCGGGCCGCGACATCGTGTTGATGCGCACCGACGCCGAACTGCCCGATGGCTTCTGGCAGACCCTGGCCTCGGCGTGGCAGTACGGCGGCTGGGACGTGCTTTCGCCGCTGGACGGCAGCTGGCCGGTGTTTACCGCCGACACCGGCACCGCGGCCCGCAGCGCCCTGGCCTGGGCCCTGGCCGAGCACGCCAGTTTCGCGCACCGCTTCCGCTCCGAGCTGTGCTCGCTGTGGCGCGCCGAGGCCGTGGCTCGACGCCATGACCCGGCCGCGCTGTGCTGCGCCCTGCTGCCCTGCGTCTACGTGGGTCCGGCACTGGCGCCGCGCCAGGACGAACTGCCGCTGCCGCTGGCCAGCCTGCGGTCGCGCGCGGCAGCGGCGGCCTCGCCGCCCCCGGCCATGCGCCAGCCGGCGCTGCTGCACGTATTGCACGCCTGGGGCGGCGGCGTGGAGCGATTCGCACGCGACCTGGCCGCCGCGGACAGCGATCGCCAGCATTGCCTGCTGCTGGCTTGCAGCGACGAGGACCGCCAGCCCTTCGGCCGCCGCCTGCAGCTGCACCTGGACCTGGATCAACCGGCGGTGCGCAGCTGGACCCTGGCCAACCCGATCGACACGACCGCGCTGCGGTCAGTTGAAGTCGAGGCCATCCTGGCCGAAATCATCGCCGAATGGGGCGTGGGCTCGGTGCTGGTGTCGTCGCTGATCGGCCATTCCCTGGACGTGCTGCGCACCGGGCTGCCGACCGCCATTTGCGTGCATGACAGCTACCCCGCATGGCCGCTGCTGCACGACCCGCGCGATCCGGAAACTTCGCTCTTCGATCGTGAGTCGCTGGCGCAAGGCCTGGCGGAACAGGGGCCGGGCTTTGTCCTGGCCGGTGCCGACGCCGGCCAGTGGTGGGCGCTGCGCGAGGCTTTCCTGGCGGCGCTGCCCGCAGCCGGGATCACCCTGGTGGCACCCAGCGATTTCGCACGCCGCCGCGCCTGCGCCATGGCACCCGAACTCAGCGCCCAGCCATGGCGGGTGATACCGCATGGCCTGGCGCCCTTCGCCGCGGCGATCACTTCGGCGCCGGCGCCGAGCGCAGACCGGCCGCTGCGCGTGCTCGTTCCGGGCCGGCTGGATGGCGGCAAAGGCGAGCGCCTGCTGACGCCGATGCTGGCCTCGCTGCCGCCGGGCATCGAGCTGGTGCTGCTGGGAAGCGGGCACGCCGGTGCGCACTTCGAGGGCAAGCCATCGGTGCAGGTGCATCGCGACTATGTTCGCGACCAGCTGCCGCGCTGGATCGCCCAGCTGTCGCCGGATATCGCGCTGCTGCCGTCCACGGTGCCCGAGACTTTCAGCTACGCCCTGTCGGAGATGCTGGCACTACGCGTGCCGGTGCTGTGCGCGTCGCCGGGCGCGCCCGCCGAGCGGCTGCGCGACGCAGGTGGCGGCTGGGTGGTGGCGGCCGAACCGGATGCGGTCAACCGCCAGCTCGCTTACCTGGCGGCACATCGTAACGAGATCGCCGCCGTCGCCGCGAAACCCGCGACGGTACAAGCCTCCCTGGGAGCCATGGCCCAGCAATGGCGGGAGGTTCTGCCGCTTGCCCGCTCGGCGCTGCGCCTGCAACGCGCCACGCCCGCCCTGCTGGCCCGCTTGGCGGCGCAGGCGGAGGCGCGGCAGCGCAGCCTTCACCTGGCGCAGCGCGACAGCGAACTGGCCCAAGCGCACGACGAGCTTGCCCGCCGAGCCGACTGGGGCCATGACCTGCAGCGCCAGCTGGACCAGGCGCAAACGCGTGACGAGCAACAGCGCGCCGAGGCCTCGCGCCTGGAAAAATCGCTGACACAGGCCCAAGCCAGCAACGCAGGGCTGGAGAAAGCGCTGGCGGAGGCACAAGCCAGCAACGCAAGGCTGGAAAACCGCCTGCGCGAGGTCGACGAACACCTGGCCGATGTGAAAGCGGGCAATGCCAGGATGCAGGGCCGAATCGCCGAACTGGACCAGCAGCTGGCCCAAGCCCATGGCTACTACCAGCGCGACAGCACCGATCTGGCGCTGCAGCGCGATGTGGCGCTGCGCCAGCGCGATGAAGCCGACAAGCAGCTGGACGCCATCCGCTCCAGCCTGGCCTGGCGCATCACCGCCCTGCCCCGGGGCGTCGCCACGGCGATGCGCAACGCAATGGCCGCCAACCTCTACCGCGTGCGCCACTACAGCCAGCTGACTTCGCGCGGGCTCTCCAGCCTGCGCAGCCGCGGATTGGCCGGAACCTGGCAACGGTTCATTGAAATGCGCAGAACCAAGCGCGAGCCTGCCTACGTTCCCCCCGCACCCGCCAACGCCGACCGCGCCGAGAGCGCGCTGCGGCTGCCGCGGCCGAAACGGCCGCGCGCCAGCATCATCGTCCCGGTCTACAACCAGCTGCACTACACCCTGGCCTGCCTGCGATCACTGAGCGACTGCGGCGACGGGGGCGCGTTCGAGGTGATCGTGGTGGACGACGCATCCACCGACGCCTCGGCGCGCGTGCTGCCCAGCATCCCGGGCCTGCGCTACCACCGCAATGCCCAGAACCTGGGCTTCATCGGCACCTGCAACGCCGGCGCGGAGCTGGCCACCGGTGAGTACCTGGTGTTCCTCAACAACGACACCACCGTGTCGCCCGGCTGGCTCGACGCGCTGCTCGACACCTTCAACCAGCATCCCGACACCGGCCTGGTGGGCAGCAAGCTGGTGTACCCGGACGGCCGGCTGCAGGAAGCCGGCGGTATCGTCTTCGCCGACGGTTCGGGCTGGAACTACGGCCGCTTCGAAGATCCCGCGCACCCGCGCTTCAACTTCGTGCGCGAAGTGGACTACTGCTCGGGGGCATCACTGGCCGTGCGCCGCGATCTGTTCGCGCAGCTGGGCGGCTTCGACAGCCACTACGCGCCCGCCTACTACGAAGACACCGACCTGGCCATGCGCGTGCGCCAGGCCGGTCTCAAGGTGCGCTACCAGCCCGCGTCGGTGGTGGTACACCACGAAGGCGTCAGCTCGGGCACCGATCTGCGCACCGGCGTGAAGGCCTACCAGGTCAGCAACCAGAAGAAATTCCTCGAACGCTGGCGCGGCGAGCTCGCCGCATCGCACCGCCCCGCCGGCAGCGACCCGGAGCGGGCCAGTGAGCGCGGCCGCCGCCATCGCGTGCTGGTGATGGACGCCTGTACACCCACGCCTGACCGTGATTCGGGCTCGCTGCGCATGGTGGCGCTGATGCGGGCGATGCGCGACGAGGGCTGCTCGGTGGTGTTCTTCGCCCAGAACACCGCCCACGACGGCGCCTACACCCAGGCGCTGCAGCAGCTTGGGGTGGAGGCCTGGTGGCATCCTTTCCTGTCCGACGTACCCACCTGGCTGGCGCGCCACGGCGCCCGTTTCGACCTGGTGGTGGGCAGCCGCCACTACGTGCTGGCGCCCGTGCTGCCGCTGCTGCGCACGCATGCGCCCAAGGCCCACGTGGTGTTCGACACCGTGGACCTGCACCATCTTCGTGAACAGCGCGAGGCCGAGGTAGGCGGCGATGCCGCGCAGCTGCGCAAGGCCGCGCGCACCCGCCGGATCGAACTGGGCCTGATCGCCCAGTGCGACACCACGTGGGTGGTGAGCGGCGCCGAGCAGGCGCTGCTGGTGCAGGAACTGCCCGGCGCGAAAGTGGACGTGGTGTCCAACATCCACGACGTACATGGCCAGGGCAAACCTTGGGCGGAACGCAGCGAGCTGCTGTTCGTGGGTGGCTACCGGCATCCGCCGAACGTGGACGCGGCGCTGTGGATGGCGCGCGACATCTTTCCGCGCGTGCGCGCGCGCCTTCCCGGCGTGGTGCTGCACCTGGTGGGCGCCGAGGCACCGCCGGAAGTACAGGCGCTGGCCGAATTGCCCGGCGTGCACCTGCATGGCTTCGTGCCCGAGCTGACGCCGCTGCTCGAGGGCGCGCGCGTGGGCGTGGCGCCGCTGCGCTATGGCGCAGGCGTGAAAGGCAAGGTGAACCACAGCCTTGCACACGGCCAGCCGATGGTGGCCACCCGGTGCGCCGTCGAAGGCATGCACCTGGTGGACGGCG
>JBBRJU010000115.1:0-6807 GCA_038218895.1 Burkholderiales bacterium | reverse complement strand
CGTTACCGTTCGACTTGCATGTGTAAGGCATGCCGCCAGCGTTCAATCTGAGCCAGGATCAAACTCTTCAGTTCGATCTTGTTACTTACTCAAAGAATTGAAGTGAACTTCACTTGCATGAAAATTCAATTCAGTGAGCGTCTAAAGTCACTAAGGACCTCGAATCATCAGCAATGCCTCTCAGCACCACCAAATCTTCTTGGCACTCGCCTTCTAACGCCCACGCTTATCGGCTGTTGATTTTTAAAGAACTGGTTGCAGCTGAATGCTCAGCCCCAACAAAGAAACGGGATTGTGATTCGGTTCGGAAACCGTGTCAACCGCATTCTTTCGCTGCTTGCCTGTATCTTTCGACGCAGTCTGTTAGCAGCGCAGCCCTTGATTATGGCACGGCTCCTTGACCGTGTCAAACCCGAGGCTGCTCACCCGCCATCGCTGCCTGCTTGACCTGTGGTGCGTCTCGCGAACAGCGAAGCTCTCCACTATAGCAGGTGCTGCATGCCAGTCCAGCGCTTGATTGTTGATCTGGTCACACACTGACTGGGCAATAGTGTCGGCGACCAGCAGCCCGTCGCGCCGGGGAGTGATACGTTGACGGCCCTGATGGCGCCTGCAGCCACCCGCCGGACCGCCCGCCTCAAGTGGTGCGTGTGCGCTGTGACCAACGCTCGTTCATGGCCAGCCAGGTGGCGGCCGGGTCGGGGCTCGCCAAGGTAGGCTCGATCGCCTTCGCCAGGCGGGTTGCATCAGCGCGCAGTACACGCTGCTTGACCGACGAGACCTGGCTGGGGTGCATCGACAGGCTGCGCAACCCCATGCCCAGCAGCAGATCGGTGAAGGCGACATCGCCGGCCATCTCGCCGCAAACACTGACAGATTTGCCTGCGGCATTGGCCGCAGAAACGACATCGGCGATCAGCCGCAGCACAGCAGGGTGCCATGGGTCGTAGAGATGCGCCACGGCCTCGTCGGCCCGGTCGATCGCGAGCGTGTACTGGATCAGATCGTTGGTGCCGATGGAGACAAAGTCAAAGTGTTGCAGCAGGAGGGGCATGGTCATCGCTGCTGCGGGCACCTCGATCATCGCGCCCAGCTCCACATCGGTGAAGGCGACGCCGGCAGCCTGCAATTGCTGGCGCGCACGCTCCAGCGCGTCCAGCGTCGCCATGATCTCGCTGCGATGGGCCACCATCGGGATCAGCACCCGGACCTTGCCGTAAGCGCTGGCGCGCAGGATGGCCCGCAGTTGCTGCCGGAACATGGCGGGCTCCGACAGGCTCCAGCGAATGGCACGCAGCCCCAGTGCCGGATTCAGCGCGTGGTCGTAGCGCAGCTCATGCGCGGCCATGCGGTCGAGCGGTTTGTCCGCGCCGATGTCGACGGTGCGGATGGTGACCGGCAGGCCTGACATGGCCACCACTGCAGCGCGGTAGGCCTCGAATTGCTCGTCCTCGTCGGGCAATTCGCCGTCGCGGTTCATGAACAGGAACTCGCTGCGGAACAAGCCCACGCCGACCGCGCCTGCTTCCAACGCGTTCACGGCGTCGCCGGGCAGTTCGATGTTGGCGAGCAGTTCCACCGCCTGGCCATCGAGCGTGACCGACGGCATGTGCCGCAGCCGGTGCAGGCGCGCGCGCTCCAGCTCGCTCTGGCGCTGGCGGAAGCGGTACTCCTCCAGCACGATGGGTGTGGGGTTGATGACGACCACACCGGCGTCACCGTCGATGATCAGCCAGTCGTCCTGGCGCACCAGGCGGCTGGCCTCGCGTGCACCCACCACGGCCGGGATGTCCATGCTGCGGGCCACGATGGCGGTGTGCGACGTGCGGCCACCGACATCGGTAACGAAGCCCTTGAACACACTGCCCTTGAACTGCAACATGTCGGCCGGGGCGATGTCGTTGGCCACCAGCACCAGCGGATCACCGCTGTCTAAGTCGCGTGCCTGGGAGACCTGCGGCAGCAGCGCTTCCTGCTTGGCCAGCGCCCGCAGCACACGCTCGGCCACCTGCTCGATGTCGGCCTTGCGCTCACGCAGGTACTCGTCTTCCATCTCGTCGAACTGCCGCGCCAGCACTTCAGTCTGTGCCGTCATCGCCCATTCGGCGTTGTAGTGCCGCACCTCGATCCAGTGCCGGGTGGCGTCGGTGAGCATCGGGTCGTTCAGCAGCATCAGGTGCACGTCCAGCAGCGCAGCCAGCTCAGGCGGCACCTCGGGTGGCAGGTCGGCCTTCAACGTGGAGATCTCGTTGACGACGGTGTCTCGCGCATGGCGCAAGCGGGCGACCTCGGCTGGTACGTGTGCAGCGTCGATGAAGTAGTGCGCCACATCCACCCGGCTGGAGGCCACCAGCACGGCGCGGCCAATGGCGACCCCGCGTGACACCGGCTGGCCGAACATCTGAACGCTCATGGAAATACTTTAGCAGCGCTCCTGTGCGGGCGCGCAGTGCAAACCATTGGGGAGTGAAGACCCCGATGCCGAACTGGCGCCGGCACCAATGCCGGTACCAGTACCAGTACCAGTACCAGCAGCAACGCTATTGGCCTTCGCCGAACTTGTCGTTGATCAAGACCAGCAAAGCGGCCATGGCGGCCTGCTCGTCGGGGCCGTCGGTCTCGAGTTCAACGTCACTGCCCATTCCAGCGGCCAGCATCATCACGCCCATGATGCTCTTGGCATTGATGCGCCGGCCGTTGCGCGCCATGTGCACCTCACACTGGAAACTGCCCGCCAGCTTGGTGAGCTTGGCCGACGCGCGGGCATGCAGGCCCAGCTTATTGCTGATGGTGGCGGTCGTTCGGATCATGGCTGGCGGGCTTCTGGGCCTGGTTCTGGGGTCGGGTCACAGCCACCGGCATCACGCCCTGCGCGGCACCGGCCAGCGCCAGGGTCACCATGTCGTCCAATGGCTTCTGGCGGTAGTTGAGTGCGCGCCACAGCATGGGCACGTTGACACCGGCCACCACCCGCACGCCGGATTGCTCGGCCAGCTGGCGCGCGATGTTGCACGGCGTGGCACCGAACACATCGGTGAGGATCAAGGTTTCGGCCGCACCCAGCGCGGCCAGGCAAGCTGCTGCCTCTGCGAGCGCCGCGTCTGCGCTGGCGTCGGCAGGCACGTCATACACCGCCAGCGCCTGGGCCGCCTCGGGGAACGCATGCAGCGCAGCCGTGCGCAGCGCGCTGGCCAGGGGGGCGTGGGCAATGATGAAGAGACCGGTCATGGGCAAGTTGGCGGGCAGCCCGCCATTATCCGTGCGCGGCCTGCACGGCAGCCGCGCCACGTTCGCGCCAGCGGCAAGCGTTGAGCCACAAGAAGGACAGCGCGCAAGCCAGAGCAAAAGCCGCAAAGGCCGCACGGTAGGCCGCCACCGGGGCCCAGCCAGCTGTGAGCAAGGCGTCAATGACCAGGCCAATGCCCCACTGCAAAACGAAGACGCCCGAGAAGATCACCAGGTTGAAGGCCGACAGCGCCCGCCCTGCCAGCGCAGCCGGAAACAGCTGCGCCAGGGCGGGCTGCGACAGTGACACCACGCTGGTGCACACGCACCACAGCGCCCAGAGCCAGGCGCCAGCCTGCTGCGCTTGCCACACGATGCCGCCCAGCAGCAACACACCCAGCGGCCATGCCCGTGCGATCAGCCGCTCACCGGCCCAGCCGCTTCGGTTGAGCAGCGGCATCACCAGACCCCAGCAGAAGAAGGCCAGCAGCATCGCCAGATTGACCAGAAAAAGGCCCTGCGCCGCCTGCGCCGGGCTGCGACCACCCACCTGGGTGAGCCAGGGACCAATCCACAGCGACTGCATGGCGATCATGCCGCCATAGACGAAAAAGCCCAGCGGCACCACCCGCCGGAATGCCGGATGGCCGAAGACCTGGCGGTAGCCGCCAGGTGTGGCGGGTGTGGCGGGTGTGGCGGGTACGGCAGGTGCAGCGGGCGCGGCATGCGCTGGCAAGCCCGACGCGTTGCGCCGCGCTGCATCGCGCGGCACCAGCAGGGCCACGCCCACCATCGCTGCAGCCAGACACAAGGCCACGGCAACGAACAGGCCGCGCCATCCCAGCAATGGCAGCAGCCACTGCACCGGCAGGGTGGACGCCAGCATGCCGAGCGAGCCTGTCATCAGCATCCAGGAATTGGCGCGCAGCTGCGCACCCGCTGAAAAGTGGCGGCGAAAGCAGGTCAGCGGCGCCATCAGGCAGGCTGACACACCCATACCGATCAGCAGCCGCGCCAGCAGCAGGTGCATCAGCGTGCCCGCTGCGGCAAAGGCCAGGCAGCCGATCACCGCCACCGCCAGGAAGCCCAGCAGCACCCACCTGGGGCCCCAGCGATCGAGCGCACTGCCCAGCGGCAGCTGCATCACCGCAAACCCCAGAAAATATGAACCTGCCAGCAGACCCAGCTGGCCTGCGCCCAGGCCCAGCTCGGCGCTGAACACCGGCGCCAGCGTGGCCGTGACGGCCCGCAGCAAGGCCGCAAAAAAATAGACGATTGCAAACGCCAGGAAGATGGCCAGTGCCCGCTGCAATCCTGGCCCGACGCCGGGCCAGTTCACTGCAGCACCTTCAGGGCATCGAAGAACGGGCCGGCGCGGCTGTCGTCCGCCTCAGGGCCGATGACCGCCGCCTGGAACACCCGCGCGCCATGCGCGAACACCTGCACCTGCTCGGCCACGGCCTGGCCGTCGGGCAGCCGGCCCTGCAGCTGCCAGCGCCGCGCGGCGGGGTTGGGCGTCATGCCGGGCACGGCGGCGGGTTGATCGGCAGCCACGCGGCCTTGCACGTTGGCCTGCGCCGCCTGGCCCAGTGCCTGCAGCGCCGCGCCGACATGCGCCGGGTCGCCCAGATCGGCAGAGGCCAGGGCAAACGTATGGCCGTCGGCAGTGCAGGCCAGCATCGTCAGGACCACCGGCTGGCCGGCCAGCGCCAGCCGGCGCTGCTGGATGGCCGGCTTGCACGGCAGCGCGGCCACCAACGACCACCCTGCGGGCTGCAGTTGGCGCCAATCCAATGCGGGCGAACAAGCCACCAGCAACCCCGCCGCCAGCAGCACCATCGTGCTGGCGACGCGGTGCTGCGCGCGCAATCGGCGGCGCCAAGCTTGGACTTGAGACATCCGCCGGATTATCCCGGGCTGAACCGTGCAAGGCTGCCGTGATGCTTGTCACAGCACTGCAGCTGCAAGCCTGACCAGCTGTTGTTGCGCAGATGGCGGGCGGCAAGATGTGGGCAGCCCCTGCGGCGCCGCCGGCCTCTGCCGGCACCGTGACCGCCACACTGCTGGAAGAGCCGATCCCCATGAATTCCACCCGCCCCACGCTGCCCCGGCCACCGGCCTTGACGCCGGCCGCGCTGACACTGGGCCAGGTGGTGGCCCGCATCGGCGCCGAAGTGTCGGCACCGCTGACCGCCGCGCTGGAGCGGGTGCTGGCGCTGGCCAGCACTGGCCGCATCGACCGCCCGGGCCTGCAGGCATTGCGCAGTGAAATCGACAGCGCCCGCCGGGTGGGCCTGCGCGGCCAGCAGATCGCACGTCTGGCCAGTGGCCATGTGCGGCAGAGCATCGAGCGGCTGGATCTGCCGCAATGCCTGCGCGCCGTGTTGCATGGTCAGATGGTGCATGCCGGCGGCGGGGCGGTCGCCATGCCACCAGCCCCCACCAAGGCCGAAGTGCTGGGCGATGCCAGCCTGCTGCACGCCGTGCTCGACGCTGCAGCCACCTGGAGCGGCGCCCTGGCGCAGGCCCAGGTGGAATGGCGTATCGACGTCAAGCCCTGGCCAGTGCGGGCCCAGGTGATTTGCCGCTTTGCCCATGTGCCGGCTGACCATGGGCCGGCTGACCATGGGGCAGCTGACTGCGGATCAGCCGACCGTGTGTGCGCTGACAAGGCGCCAGCCGACCGTTGCCAGGCGCATCCGACAGCCACTGACCGCCCCGCCGCCCCCCACCATCAGACCGATCTGGACACGTTGGACTGGCTGCTGCTGAACTTCACCGCCCATACCGCTGATGTGCTGGTACAGCGCCAGGACAGCCCCAGCCACACCCGGCTGACGCTGGAGTTCCTGAACACCGTCAACGCGACGCTCGAAGGTGCAGCCGCGATTGACCTCGTGGCCTCGCCCGAATGCGGCGCCCAGTCCATCGCGGGTTGCCAGATGCTGGTGCTGGCGTCACAGCGTGGCACCCGCCAGCGCCTGCGTGAGGCGGTGCAAGGCCTGGACCTGCTGGTCGACCATGTGTCGACCGTGGCCGACGCCGGACTGTATTGTCGGGACGGCGCGCCCCAGATGCTGGTGTTCGAGTCTGCGTTTCAGGGTGATGCGCTGGCCGCACTGCTGCACCAACTGGGCCGGGGCACGCCCGCCGCCGTGCTGGTCGAAGTGCTGCCAACTGGGCAGGACTGCGCATTGAGCGCGGGCGGCGCCAGCCCGGTCACGCGGCTGGGCATCGACGCCCTGCAGCACATGCTGCTGCCCGTGCTGCTGCTGGAGATGGGGCGCGCCAGCGTGGCTTAGACCGCGTTGGACCGCGCGCGCAACAGCTGCGCTGCACGTTCGGCACAACCGCGCCGCTTTTGCGCACACCTTCGCCACAGCTGCGCAGCGTGTGCGGCCTGCGTGCGCCGCTCGCGTCAGCCGCCAAACACCTTGCGCAGGATGGCGCTGCCGCTGCCCAACGGGTCTTTGCGGATCTTGCGCTCTTCCTCGCCGATCAGCAGGAACAGGCCATCCAGGCTCTTGCCAGTGACATAGCGCTGGATGTTGGCGTCGTCGCCCTTGAGCAGCCCCAGGCTGG
>JBBRJU010000114.1:0-6822 GCA_038218895.1 Burkholderiales bacterium | reverse complement strand
CCGCTGAGCTCAGGTTTGACCAGCGGGTCGGTGGCGCCGTCGGCGCCCGCCGACGGCTCGCCCGGCTGGGCCGCCGAACGGGTCTGGGTCTGCTGCTGTGTCTGCGCCTTCAGCTGGCCGGCGAAGGCCGGGGGCGCGCTGGACTGGCGAGCGGGCGTCGGCGTGGCGGCAGGGGCTGGGGTCGGGAAGGCGGTCTGCAGGCTGAGCATGGTGGCGGTTCAGGTCAGGGCGGGGCTGGGTGAGGCGGCGGTGGTGGCAGCGGTGGTGGCGGCGGCGGTGGCTGCGCTGGGGCGGGTGGGGTCAAGGCGCCAGGGTCGAGCGGCGCATGTGCTGGCGCTGGGCGGTTTCGTCGCTGGCGCGTTGGTCGCGGCGGTCGTTCAGGCGTTGCAGCTCAAGGTTGCGGCGCTCGATCAGCTTGCGCACCGCGCTGACCCGCTGCTCACGTGCCAGCAAGGCCTGGCGCGCCAGCGCCACCCGGCGCACCTGGTTTTGCGTGGCGCTGGTCTGGCCGTCTATGGCCTGGCCCAGCCGGTCGCCAAAAGACTGGCGGCACGCCAGCAGCTCACGCGCCCCAGACTGCTGGAAGTGCAGCGTCCAGCGCTGGTCGTAGGCGCTGCGGTAATCGGTCAGTTGCCGGGCCTGGGCCTGGGCCTGGGCCAGCAGGGCCTCGGCCTGGCGCAGCACGCCCATGGCGTTGTCGCGCTCGGCCTGGGCACGTTGCAGCAGCGTCTGGAGCAGGGCGATGGAATCCATGGGGTGGCCTGTGGTGCTGGCGGTGGGTGCGCGGTGGGTGTGCGGTGGCCGGGTACTGGACCGCTGCTTGGCGTGGTCTGCTGGCGCGGGCGTGGCGGCGTTGGCATCAGCCCCCTGCGATGCGGCACAGCTGGGCGCTGCTGGCGGCCATCGGCGCGCGCTCGTGCATGTCCTGCTGCAGCATGGCCACCAGCTGGGGCTGCAGTTGCACGGCCTGGTCGAGCTCGGCGTCATGGCCGGGCTGGTAGGCCCCGAGCTGGATCAGGTCGCGTGCCTTGCTGTAGCGCGACAGCATGGCGCGGGCACGGCGCGCGGCGTCGAGCTGCAGCTTGGGGGCCACCGCGGTCATCACGCGGGAGATCGATTTCTCCACGTCGATGGCCGGGAAGTGGCCGGCCTCGGCCAGCTCGCGGGTGAGCACGATGTGGCCATCGAGGATGCCGCGGGCGGCGTCGGCGATCGGGTCCTGCTGGTCGTCACCCTCGCTGAGCACGGTGTAGAACGCGGTGATCGAGCCCACGCCGTTCAGGCCGTTGCCCGAGCGCTCCACCAGCTGCGGCAGCTTGGCAAAGCAGCTGGGCGGGTAGCCCTTGGTGGCCGGTGGCTCGCCGATGGCCAGGGCGATCTCGCGCTGGGCCATCGCAAACCGGGTCAGGCTGTCCATCAGCAGCAGCACATGGCGGCCCTGGTCTCTGAAGTGCTCGGCCACCGCGGTGGCGTAGGTGGCGCCTTGCATGCGCACCAGCGGTGGCGCATCGGCCGGGGCGGCCACCACCACGCTGCGGGCCAGGCCGTCCGGGCCGAGGATGTCCTCGATGAATTCCTTCACCTCGCGGCCGCGCTCGCCGATCAGGCCGACCACGATCACGTCGGCCTCGGTGTAGCGGGCCATCATGCCCAGCAGCACGCTCTTGCCCACGCCGGTGCCGGCGAACAGGCCCAGGCGCTGGCCGCGGCCCACGGTGAGCAGGGCGTTGATGGCGCGCACGCCGGTGTCGAGCGGGGTGCGCACCGGGTCGCGCTCCATCGCGTTGATCGGGCGGCGCACCATCGGCTGGTTACGCACATGGGTCAGCGGGCCCAGCCGGTCCATCGGCTGGCCGTGGGCATCGACCACCCGGCCCAGCAGGCCGTCGCCCACCGCCAGGTGCAGGCCGCGGTCTTCGCTGCGGCGCCACAGGGCGTTGTCGCGGCCCAGCAGCGGCGGGGCATGGCTGATGCCGCGCGGCGTGACACGCGCGCCGCTGGTCAGGCCATGCAGTTCGCCAGTGGGCATCAGAAAGGCACGGTCGCCGTTGAAGCCCACCACCTCGGCCAGCACCGGCGGGCCGCTGTCGCCATGCACGGCGCAGACCGATCCCACCGGCGCACGGATGCCGGCGGCTTCCAGCACCAGGCCGGTGACGCGCACCAGGGTGCCGTGGGTCTGCAGCGGTGCCTTGACGGCTGCATAGGCCTGCAGATCGTCGAGGTAATGCGCCCAGCGCTGCAGGCGCGCAGAGGGCGCCCCGTGCCCGCCGGGCTGGCCGGTGGCTGCATCGGCGTCGGCCGGGTTCATGCATCGCCCCCGGTCTCGGGCCCGCTGGCGGCGCCGTCGTCCCATTGCACGCCGCTGCCCAGGGCCTGGGTGGCCTGGGTCCAGCGGGTGGCCACCAGCGCGTCGATCACGCCGGCGTCTGATTCCACCCGGCAGCCGCCACGGGCCACCGACGGATGCGCCAGCAGCCGTGCGCCGCGGGCGACCAGGGCTTCTTCGCTGCCCTGGGACACCAGCGCGTGGTCATCGGGGTGCACCAGCACGGTAATGTGGCGGGCGCTCATCAGCACCGCGTTGACAGCCTCGCGCGCCACCTGGGCGACCAGGGCCGGGCGCACCGCCAGTTCACTGCGCACCACCTGGCGGGCCAGTTCACTGGCCACCCGGGCCACGCTGGTGGCCATGTCCTGCTCCAGCCGGCCCAGATCGTCGTCGAGCGCCTGCAGCACGCGGGCCATCTGGCTGCTGGTCTGGCTGGCAAAGCTCTCCTTGAAGCTTTCCAGCGCCACCAGGCCGTCGCGGTAGCCGTCCTGGTACCCCTGCTGGCGCGCGGCGGCCACCTGCTGCCGGGCGTCGGCCAGCAGTGCGGCGCGCTGGGTGGCCAGGGCTTCGCTCAGGTCGGGTGCGGGCGGTGCGGGCGCTGCAGCAGGCGGCGCTGCGGCCTGGGCAGCGGTGCTGTCGCTGGCAAAGCCATCTGAAAATGCGGCGCCCACCGGCCAGGCCGGCACCGGCGGGTCGGGCGGCCGCTCGCCGGCGGCGCGTGCCCGCACGGCGGCCTGCGGCATGCCGGGCTGGGCCGGTTGGCTGATGGTGGGCGGCTCGGCAAAGGCGCCGGGCGTCCAGGCGGCAAAGCCGCGCAGTTCCTCGCGCGGAATGAAGCGGGTGTAGGCCACGCCGGCGCGCAGCACTGCGGGTGGCTGCGCGCCGTGCAGGCGCTCGGCCGGTGTCAGCCGTCTAGAGGAATTCATCCGCGCCTCCGCTGGCGATCACGATCTGGCCTTCTTCCACCAGGCGGCGCACGATCTTCAGGATCTCCTTCTGCTCGGCTTCGACGTCGGACACCCGCACCGGGCCGCGGCCTTCCAGGTCTTCCTTCAGTGTCTCGGCGGCGCGGCTGGACATGTTGCGGAAGACCTTGTCGCGCATTTCGGGCGCTGCGCCCTTGAGCGCCAGCACCAGCGATTCGCTCTGCACTTCCTTCAGGATCATCTGGATGCCCTTGTCGTCGACCTTGATCAGGTCGTCGAAGCCGAACATGTTGTCCATCAGCTTCTGGGCCAGGTCGGGGTCGCTCTCGCGCACGTAGTCGAGCACGCTGGTCTCCAGCGCGCTGCCCAGCAGGTTGATGATCTCGGCGGCGGTCTTCACCCCGCCCAGCGAGGCCTTGCGCATGCGTTCGCTGCCGGCCAGCACATTGCTGAGCACGTCGTTCAGGTCCTTCAGCGCGGCGGGCTGGATGCCGTCGAGCGTGGCGATGCGCACCATCACCTCGTTGCGCTGGCGCTCGGTGAAGAACTTCATGATCTCGCTGGCGAGATCGGGCTCCAGGTGCACCAGGATCGCCGCCACGATCTGCGGGTGCTCATTGCGCATCAGCTCGGCCACGCTGCCCGGGTCCATCCACTTCAGGCCCTCGATGCCGCTGATGTCGCTGCCCTGCAGGATGCGGTCGATCAGCAGGTTGGCCTTGTCTTCGCCCAGCGCCTTGCGCAGCACGGCCTTGACGTACTCGTCGGTGTCCGAGACCAGCGCATGCTGGTCCAGCGCATTGGTGGCGAAGCGCTCCAGCACCCTGGCCAGCCGCTCGCGCGGCACGATCTTCAGCCGGGCAATGGTCTCGCCCAGCTTCTGCACCTCCTTGGGCGAAAGCTGCTTGAACACCTCCGCCGCTTCTTCCTCGCCGATGGACATCAGCAGGATCGCCGCTTCTTCAACGCCGTTGTCATCCATCAGGGCTCACCTTCCATCCAGGCACGCAAGATATTCGCGACCGCTGCGGGGTTCTGCTTGGCCAGCCCGCGTGCATCGGTCAGCTGGGCCTCGACCTTCTGGTTGTTCTCCAGTGCCAGCAGGTCTGCCTGGGCGGGGCCGGGCAGGGCCTCGGTGTCGTCGACCACGGCGTTCAGCGCGTTCTCGGGCGTGGCTGGGGCGGGCGGCGGCGGGGCAGTCCGCAGCGCCGGGCGCACCACGCCGAACAGCAGCATCAGCGCCACCAGGGTCAGCGCGGCGGGCAGGCCACCCACCTTCAGCAGGTCGATCAGCCAGGGCTGCTGCCACACCGGCACGGCCTCGGGCGCGGTCTTGGGTTCGGCCCGGAACGGGATGTTGACCACCCGCACCGAATCGCCACGCTCCTTCTTGAAGCCCACCGCCTCCTGCACCAGGGCGGTGAGCTTTTCCATCTCTTCGGCCGGTAGCGGCACGGTGTTGGGCTTGCCGGTCTTGGTGTCGAGCGTGGTGCGGTGGTTGACCAGCACCGCCACGTTCACCCGGCGCACCTCGCCGGTGGCCGCGCGCTTGGTTTCCACGGTCTTGCCGACCTCGTAGTTGATGGTGCTTTCGCGCCGGCCACCGGCACCGGCCAGCGTGCCGGCCTGGGCTGCCTGCAGCGGTGCGGCCGACGCAGCGGTGGCCGGTGCGACGGCGGGCGTGGGCGCCTGGTTGGTGGCGGCACCCGGCACACCGGTGGGCTGGGGGAGTGTGCTGGCGCCGGTGGCTTCGATGCTCTGCTGGCTGCGCACGGCCGCCCGGGCATCCGGGCCCTGGTTGGGCGCAAAGGCCTCGCTGGTCTGCTCGACCTGGTTGAAATCCAGCTCGGCGGTGACGGTGGCGCGCAGGTTGTCCTTGCCCAGTGCCGGCTCCAGGATCTCGTTGACGCGCTGCAGCAGCCGGGCTTCGGTCTCGCGCAGGTGGGTGCGCTGCTGCTGGGTGAGGTCGCTGCGCAGCTCGCTGTCGGGCTGGGTGAGCCAGTTGCCGTCCTGGTCGGTGATGCTCACCGCCTTGGTGCTGAGCCCGGGCACGGCGGTGGCCGTCATGTTGACGATGCCGGCGATCTGGTTGCGGTCGAGCATGCGGCCGGGCAGCAGGGTCAGCGCCACCGAGGCCGACGGCTTGTCCTGCTCGCGGTAGAAGCCGTTCTGGCCGGTCAGCGCCACCATCACCCGCGCCGATTGCACCGCCGAGATGGTGGTGATCTGCTGCTCCAGCTGGTTGCCCAGCGCGCGCTGCAGGTGGGTGCGCTCCTGCAGCTGGCTCTGGCCGAAGCTGGCCTTGTCCATCGCCTCGAAGCCGCTGGGCGCCGACTTCGGCAGGCCCGCCATCGCCAGCTTCATGCGCAGCGCGTTCACCTTCTCGGCCGGCACCATGATCAGGCCGCCACCGTTGACCAGTTCATGCGCCTCGCCCAGCTTGTTGAGCTGCTCGACCACCAGGCCCAGCTCGGTGTTGGGAAGCACCTGCGGAAACAGCGGCGACATCGGCACATGCCGGCTCCACAGCGCCAGCGCCACCAGCACCGCCACCAGCCCGGCCGTGCCGATCGCCAGCAGCGATTTGTTGCGCGCGGGCAGGGCCTGCAGCCTGGCCAGCGGGCCACGCGGCGCATTCGGCATGGCCTCGGCCAGCAGGGCAGCCTGGTTGGCGGGTGTCAGTGCGGTGACTGCAGCGTCCATGTCGGGAGGGTGGGGGCGTCGGTTGTGCCAGGCCATGCAGGGCCCTGTTCGGCGTCGATTGTTCGACGGCGGTGCGCCCAGCCATGGCGCAAACAGCCCGCCAATCGGGCTTCAGTTCGCACCATCGTGGCCGAGGGTGGCGCCTAGAGTGCAGGGCGTGGCTAGGGCCGGGACCACCGTGCCTGCCGCCGCCAGGGCAACCCATGAAACTCGAGCTCAAGCCTTTCGACTTCAACCAGGCCGTGGCCCGTGCGGGCCTGCGGCCCGACGGCATGCCGCTGGCCGGCCTGGGCAAGGCGGGCAAGCCGGAGGCGGTGCCGGGCAGCGAGCCGGCGAGCTTCAGCAGCGCGATGACCCAGGCGCTGCGCGCCGTCAGCGACGCGCAGCTGGAATCGGGCCGCCTGCAGCGCGAGCTGCAGCTGGACAACCCCACGGTCAGCCTGGAGCAGACGATGATCGCGATGAATAAATCGCAGGTCGGCTTCACTGCAGCGCTCACCGTGCGCAACCGGCTGGTGCAGGCCTACACCGACATCATGAACATGCAGGTGTAGCAGGGCCCACCCCCTGCGGCCTGCCGCCTGCGGCTGCCGCAGGGCGCTGCCGGATCAAGCCGTCTTGATCTCCGCCAGCCCCAGGTCGGCAATCGATTCCTGGCGCATCAGGTACTTCTGGATCTTGCCGGTGATCGTCATCGGGAAACCTTCGACGAAGCGGATGTGGCGCGGGATCTTGTAGTGCGCGATCTGGCCGCGGCAGAAATCGCGGATCTCTTCGGCGCTGGCGCTCTGGCCACTGCGCAGCACGATCCAGGCACACAGCTCCTCGCCGTACTTGAGGTCGGGCACGCCAACCACTTGC
>JBBRJU010000113.1:0-6825 GCA_038218895.1 Burkholderiales bacterium | reverse complement strand
AACGGCTTGCAGTCGCTTTCGGCGGCGGCCTGCCTCAATACGACCGGCATCGCCGCTCCTTGCCTGGGTTTCCAGACGACTGAGGGCCAGAACACCACCGCCGTGTTCGCTTCGAAGATCACCACGGAACGGGTGGTGATCCAGGTTCCTGAACCCGGCTCGCTGGCATTGGCTGGCCTGGCATTGGCTGGGCTGGCAGGGATTGGCCGGCGCCGCAAGACCCAGCAGGTCTGAATGTTGGTTCTTTGGGGTGGCCCGAACCTGATCGCTCCATTGACCAGCACCGCAGCCGCGCAAGCGCTGCGTTGAGCCCGAGGATGCCGTCCAATGCGACGGCATCTTGTTGACTAGGGCAGGTTGGGCGCCTATCGCGCCCGATGCCTGACGAGTGTCTCCACGCCTTTCGGCTGCCGGGTTTCAGGAGATGAGTCCGGCGATGGCACCCGCTTGAGCGGACATGGGCGGCGGCGGTGACGGGCGTCCACCGGGCTGACGCAGCCAGTGGAATATCGAACGGGCGGGTGCGACGCCAGTTTGATGTGGCTTGCAACAACGCGGCCAAGATAGGTGACGCCGGCCACGAGCACGCCATGCCCACCCCGATGCATTGTCCGCGCAGGCCAAGCGCACCGCGCTAAACCTGCCGTTCATGCGCCAGCGCTACAAGCTGCTGGGCAACACCGCGGCCGACAAGCACGGGTCGCACATCGACCACTTCACCGAGTTGCTCAACGGCGAAGCCGCCCCACGCGAGGATCGTCGCGTCCAGCGCTGCATCCACGAGGTACGTCTGCCCCTTCTGAAGACCATCGACCAGTTCGACTGGAACTGGCCCACCAAGATCGACCGGCCGCAGGTTCAACCTGGACTTCATGACCAAGCACGCCAATGTGGCGTTCATCTCCCGCGTCGGCCTGGGCAAGAGCCATCTGATGACGGCCCTGAGCTATTCCGCGTACCAACGCAGGCACTGAGTGCTGTTCACGGGCGCCATCAACATCATCACCACGCTGGTCGCAGCGCATGCCGTCGGTGGCGTCAAACTGGCGTTGGCGGTCCCATGCATCGACGAATCAGGCTACCTGCCCATCGACAAGTTCGGCGCTGACTGCATGTTCCAGATCATCAGCCACCGCTACGTGCGCGGCGCAACCCAGCTGACCACGAACAGGATCTACAAGCAATGGGCCGGCATCTTCAACGGCGACGCCATCCTGACCTCAGCCCTGGTGGATCGCTTGCTTGACCACCGTCGAGACCGTTCTATTCAAGCGCAAGAGCTACCGTGGTCAAACCGCATGCTGAGGTCTGACACCTGCCCGCGCCGCCAGCGCCAGCGCCAACATCACGCGAATGCCGCCACGAAGCCGTCGGCAGCCCAGCTAGGCAGCCTTCGTCGCGCTGGCGCAGGCGCTGCGAGGGACGCGGCTGGCCGATGCGCGGCGCCTGTGGCGGGCACTCACGCCGGTTACCCAGGCGGCGTTTGCCGAGCCCGATCCGCAGGTGATCAAGGCCGCGCTGGCGCGCCAGGGCTGGCTGCGGGACACACTGCGGGCACCGCTCTTGCCGGCTTCGGCAACCGCAGCGGCCGGGTTGCTGGCTGCCAGTCGGGCAGCCAGCCCGTCGACACCGGTCAGCCGCCAGTCACCGGCGGAAAGAACGCCACCTCGGCGCCGGCGGGCACCACGGTGGCTTCATCGGCCATCACCTGGTTCAGCGCGCAGCGCAGCGTGCGCCCACGGGCCAGGGCCTCGGCATGGGCGCCGCCGCGGGCGATCAGCCCATCGCGCAGCTGGCCCAGCGTGCTGCCAGCGGCCACGGTGACGGCTTCGCATGCGCCCAGCGCTTCGCGCAGCGCGGCGAAGTAGCGCACGGTGATGGTGTGTTCGGCCATGTCTGGATCGGGCACCGGTCAGGCTCTGGTCAGGCGCCGATCAGCACCGACAGCGGCAGCAGGCGCACGGTGTCGCCCCGCTGCACCACCTGGCCCGGCGGCAGGTCGACCAGGCCGTCGGCCCACACCGCCGAGGTGAGCACGCCCGAGCTCTGGTTGGGGAACAGCTCCACCCCGCCGTGGGCATTGACGCGGGCGCGCAAGAACTCGCGCCGCTGGTCGGGTCGGGGCCAGTCGAAATCGGCCCGCACCGGCAAGCCGGCCGGCATGGCCGTGCTGCAGCCCTGCAACGCGCGCAGCACCGGCGCCACCGCCAGCAAGAAGGTGACGAAGCTGCTGACCGGGTTGCCAGGCAGGCCGATGAACAGCGCTTCACTCTCGCCATCGGCACGCCGCACGGCGCCAAAGGCCAGCGGCTTGCCGGGTTTCATGGCCACCTGCCAGGCTTCGAGCCAGCCTTCGGCCTTGACGGCCGGCTTGATGTGGTCTTCTTCGCCCACCGACACGCCGCCGCTGGTCAGGATCAGGTCATTGCCGGCGGCGGCGCTGCGCCGCGCATCACGGGTGGCGTCCAGCCGGTCGGGCACGATGCCCAAATCGGCCACCTCGCAGCTGGCGGCCAGCAGCAGGCCACGCAGCGTGAAGCGGTTGCTGTTGTAGATGGCGCCGGGCTTCAGTGATTCGCCGGGCATCACCAGTTCATCGCCGGTAGAAAACAGCGCCACCCGCGGCCGGCGGCGCACCGTCAGCCGCGACGCCCCCACGCTGGCGGCCAGGCCCATGGCCTGCGGCGTGATGCGGGTGCCCGGCGCCAGCACCTCGGCACCCAGCAGCACGTCTTCACCGCGCCGGCGCACCCACTGGCCGGGTTGGGGCACGGCATCGATGCGCACGCTGCCGGGGCCCGCGCCATCGTTTGCGGATGCGGATGCAGCCACAGCACTGCACTGCTCCTGCATCACCACCGCGTCGGCACCGGGCGGCAGCTGGGCGCCGGTGAAGATGCGCACCGCCGTGCCCGGCTGCAGTGGCTGGCCCACCACGCCGGCGGGGATGCGCTGGCTGACGGGCAGCAGCGTGCCAGCCACCGGCACGTCAGCGGCTCGCATGGCATAGCCGTCCATCGACGTGTTGTCGGCCGGCGGCACGTCCAGCGCCGACACCACGCCCCGGGCCAGCACCCGGCCCAGGCTGTCGAAGGTGTCGACCTTCTCCAGTTCGGGCAGCAGGCGCTCGCGGGCCACGGCCAACAGGCGCTGCAGCACCTCGTCGAGGCTCAGCAGGGTGGGGCGTTGCAGGTCGGCCATGGTGCGATCAGGCGCCGGTGGGCGCGGGGTAGGAGTCGGAGTGGGAGTGGCTGCGGGTGCGGGAGTGGGCTAGAACGCTGCGGGCCATCAGGCCGGTGATCAGGCCCTGGATCAGCGCGGTGCTGCCGCCACCGGAGAGCCCACAACATCCCGCCGCATGCATGGCGGTCAGTCGGCGCAGTGCTGCGCGACGTAGGCTTTCACCCGGGCCGCGTCGGCAGGCAGTGTGGTGAAGCGCTTGGGCAGGGCCTCGATGCCGTCCAGCCCGGCCGGGCGCAGCGGCGGGCGGCCCAGGGCCTCTTCGATGGTGGCGGCGAACTTGGCTGGCAAGGCGGTCTCCAGCACCAGCATCGGCACGCCGGGCTGCAGGTGATCGCGCGCCACCTTCAGGCCGTCGGCGGTGTGGGTGTCGACCATGTCCTGGTGCTCGGCCCAGCACTGGCGGATGCTGGCCAGCCGGTCGGCATGGGTGCTACGGCCCGATACAAAACCGAAGCCGGCGATGCGCGCGGTGTCGTCGGCATTCAGCTGGAAACCGCCTTGCTGCGCCAATGCCGGGCCAAACAGCTGCGCCACCCGGGCGCCATCGCGGCCCAGCAGGTCAAATACAAAACGCTCGAAGTTGCTGGCCTTGCTGATGTCCATGCTGGGGCTGCTGGTCTCCTGCGTCTCGGCGCTGCTGCGCACCCGGTAGCGGCCGCTGCGGAAGAACTCGTCGAGCACGTCGTTCTCGTTCGTGGCCACCACCAGTTGCGCGATCGGCAGGCCCATCATGCGCGCCACATGGCCGGCGCAGACATTGCCGAAATTGCCCGAGGGCACGGCAAAGCTGGCCTGCCCTGCATTCGACCTGGTGACCTGGAAATAACCCGCAAAGTAGTACACCACCTGGGCCAGCAGCCGCGCCCAGTTGATCGAGTTGACGGTGCCGATCTTGTGCGCGCGCTTGAAAACCAGGTCGTTGCTGACGGCCTTGACGATGTCCTGGCAATCGTCGAACACACCGTCGATGGTGATGTTGTGGATGTTGGCGTCTTGCAGGCTGAACATCTGCGCCTGCTGGAACGGGCTCATGCGGCCCTGCGGGCTGAGCATGAACACCCGCACGCCGCGCTTGCCGCGCATGGCGTATTCGGCCGCGCTGCCGGTGTCACCGCTGGTGGCGCCCAGGATGTTCAGCGCCTCGCCGCGGCGGGCCAGTTCGTATTCGAACAAGTTGCCCAGCAGCTGCATCGCCATGTCCTTGAAGGCCAGCGTGGGGCCGTTCGACAGGGCTTCGATGTGCAGGTCACCCGCCAGCTGGCGCACCGGCACGATGGCGTCACTGCCGTAGGTGGCCCGGGTATAGGTCTTGCGCGCCAGCGCCTGCAGATCGGCGGCCGGGATATCGTCGATGTAGAGCGACAAAATCTCGAACGCCAGGTCGGCATAGCCGCCGGCACGGCCGTTGGCATACAGGTCGCGCCAGCGGGTCAGCGTGGCATCGTCCACCTGCGGGTAATGCGTGGGCAGGTACAGGCCGCCGTCGGGCGCCAAGCCTTCCAGCAGGATGTCGCAGAAGCGGCGCTCGGTGGTGTCGCCGCGGGTGCTGATGTAGCGCATCGTCAGCTCAATTCTTCCTTGCGGATGCTGACGATCGGCGCCAGCACCGTCGGCAAAGCCTGCATCTGCGCCAGCGCGGCGCGCATGCGGCCTTCCACCGTGTCGTGGGTCAGGATGACCAGGTCGGTCTGCTTCTCGCCGTCGGCACTTTCGCGTTGCAGCACTGCGTCGATCGAAATGTCATGCTCGGCCAGGATGGTGGTGAGGCGGCTGAGCACACCGGTCTGGTCGGCCACCTGCAGGCGCAGGTAAAAGGCCGTGACCACCTGGTCGATCGGCAGGATCGGTGTGGCTGCGGTGGCATCGGGCTGGAAAGCCAGGTGCGGCACGCGGTGGTCGGGGTCGGCGGTGTGCAGGCGGGTGATGTCGACCAGGTCGGCCACCACCGCACTGGCGGTGGGCTCGCTGCCCGCGCCCTTGCCGTAGTACAGCGTGGTGCCCACGGCGTCGCCTTGCACCACCACCGCATTCATCGCGCCTTCCACGTTGGCGATCAACCGCTTGGCCGGCACCAGGGTGGGGTGCACGCGCAGCTCGATGCCGCCCTTGCCGCTGTTGGCGTCGTCGCGGCGCTTGGTGATGCCCAGCAGCTTGATGCGGTAGCCCAGCTGCTCGGCATAGCGCATGTCGGCCGCCTGCAGATGGGTGATGCCCTCCACATGCGCCTGGGCAAACTGCACCGGCGTGCCGAAGGCGATCGCGCTCATGATGCTGGCCTTGTGTGCGGCATCGACCCCTTCGATGTCGAAGGTGGGGTCGGCCTCGGCATAACCCAGGCGCTGCGCCTCCTTCAACACCACCGCGAAATCGAGCCCCTTGCTGCGCATCTCGCTCAGGATGAAGTTGGTGGTGCCATTGATGATGCCGGCCACCCATTCGATGCGGTTGGCGCTCAGCCCCTCGCGCAGCGCCTTGATGATGGGGATGCCACCGGCCACCGCCGCCTCGAAGGCCACCATCACCCCCTTGGCGCGGGCGGCCGCAAAGATCTCGCTGCCGTGCACCGCCAGCAAGGCCTTGTTGGCCGTGACGACGTGTTTGCCGCGGCTGATGGCCTCCAGCACCAGCTCACGCGCCAGGATCGTGCCGCCGATGAGCTCGATGACGATGTCGATGGCCGGGTTGCGCACGATCTCGAAGGGGTCGGCGTGCACCGTGGCGGCATCGCCCACGATGCGCTGCGCTTGTGCGGTGTTGCGCCGGCTCACGGCCACGATCTCGATGCCGCGCCCGGCGCGTCGGCGAATCTCGGCCTGGTTGCGGCGCAGCACCTCGAAGGTGCCGCTGCCCACGGTGCCGATGCCCAGCAGGCCGACGTTGATGGAGTTCATGAGTACTTCTGCAAAAGCTTGAGGTTCAGGCCGCGTGGCGCTTGCGGTAGCCGGCCAGGAAACGGTCGATGCGGCCGATGGCTTCGGTGAGGTCGTCGGAATTCGGCAGGAAGACGAGCCTGAAGTGGTCGGGCTGCGGCCAGTTGAAGCCCGTGCCCTGCACGATCAGCACCTTCTCCTCGGCCAGCAGGTCGTAGGCGAACTGCTGGTCGTCGGCGATGGGGTAGACCTTCGGGTCCAGGCGCGGGAACATGTACAGCGCCGCCTGCGGCTTGACGACGCTGACGCCCGGAATCTGGCTGAGCAGTTCATAGGCCAGGTCACGCTGGCGGCGCAGGCGGCCGCCGGGGCCCACCAGGTCCTTGATGCTCTGGTAACCGCCCAAGGCGGTCTGGATGGCCAGTTGCCCCGGCGTGTTGGCGCACAGGCGCATGCTGGCAAGCATGTTCAGGCCTTCGATGTAGTCCTTCGCGTGGCGCTTGGCGCCCGACACCACCATCCAGCCCGCGCGGTAGCCGCAGCTGCGGTAGTTCTTGGACAGGCCGTTGTAGGTGACGAAGAGCACGTCGTCGGCGAGGCTTGCGATGCTGGTGTGCTCGGCGCCGTCGTACAGCGTCTTGTCGTAGATCTCGTCGGCAAACACGATGAGCTGGTGCTGGCGCGCAAGCTCGACGATGTCCTTCAGCACGTC
>JBBRJU010000112.1:0-6898 GCA_038218895.1 Burkholderiales bacterium | reverse complement strand
CCGGATCCGAGTCCATGAAATCTCGCAACAAGAAACTGGCTTTGCTCGGCGGTGTGCTGTGTGCCAGCGGCATCGCGGTCGCGCTGGTGCTCAACGCGTTCCAGAGCAACATGGTGTTCTTCTACACCCCCACCCAGGTGGCGGCCAAGGAAGCGCCGAGCAACCGCACCTTCCGTGTCGGCGGCCTGGTCAAGGAAGGCACGGTCAACCGCCAAGGCATGCATGTGAATTTCATCGTCACCGACACGGTGCAGGCCATTCCCGTGGTCTACACCGGTGTGCTGCCCGACCTGTTCCAGGAAGGCAAGGGTGTGGTGGCCCAGGGCCAGTTGAGTGACGGCGTCTTCATGGCCCGGGAAGTGCTGGCCAAGCACGACGAGAACTACATGCCGCCCGAAGCGGCCGACGCGATCGAGCGGGCGCGCAAGGGCCAGTCGCGGCTGGAAGCGTCGCTGGTGCCGGCTGGCACCGCACCGACCCAAATCACTGCAACGGACAAACAACCATGATTGCTGAACTGGGCCACTTTGCACTGTGGCTGGCGGTGGGCGTGACCCTGTTGCTGGGTGTCGTGCCACTGGTCGGTGCCCAACGCGGCCGCCGCGACTGGATGCTGCTGGCATCACCGGCCACCAATGTGCTGCTGGGCTTGATCGTCGTGGCCCATGCCTGCCTGATCCTCAGCTTCGCACGCAATGATTTTTCGGTGCTCAATGTGGCGTCGAACTCCAACAGCGCCTTGCCGCTGGCCTACCGCATTGCCGCATCCTGGGGCAGCCATGAAGGCTCGCTAATGCTGTGGCTGCTGATGCAGGCCGGCTGGGCCTGGGCCGTAGCCCATTTCAGCCGCAAGCTGCCGCTGCCGATGCTGGCGCGCACGCTGGCGGTTATGGGGCTGCTGACGCTCAGCTTCTTGCTGTTCGTGCTGCTCACGTCCAATCCGTTTGACCGCCTGATTCCGGTGCCGCTCGACGGGCGCGACCTGAACCCGCAGTTGCAAGACCCCGGCATGATCTTTCACCCGCCGATGCTCTACATGGGCTATGTCGGCTTCTCGGTGGCCTTCGCGTTTGCCGTGGCTGCACTGATCGGCGGCAATCTGGACGCCCAGTGGGCACGCTGGATGCGCCCGTGGACCACCGTGGCCTGGGCGTTTCTGACCTTCGGCATCGCCCTGGGCAGCTGGTGGGCCTACTACGAGCTCGGCTGGGGTGGCTGGTGGTTCTGGGACGCGGTCGAAAACGCGTCGTTCATGCCCTGGCTGGTGGGCACGGCGCTGATCCACTCGCTGGCGGTGTCGGAGAAGCGCGGCAGCTTCAAGTCATGGACCGTGTTGCTGGCGATCATGGCCTATTCACTGTCGCTGCTGGGCACGTTCCTGGTGCGCTCGGGCGTCATCACTTCGGTGCATTCCTTCGCCAGCGACCCCAAGCGGGGTCTGTTCATCCTGATCATGCTGGCCATCACCGTGGGTGCGGCCCTGGCGCTGTACGCCTGGCGCGCGCCGTCGGTGGGCTTGGGCGCCCGGTTCGAGATGCTGTCGCGCGAAACCATGCTGCTGGCCAACAACGTGCTGTTGCTGGTGGCCACCGCAGCGGTGATGCTGGGCACGCTGTACCCGCTGATCCTGGATGCGCTGAACCTGGGCAAGATCTCGGTGGGCGCGCCTTATTTCGACGCGGTGTTCGTCCCCATCATGGCCGTGCTGGTCTTTTTCATGGGCATCGGGCCACTGGCGCGCTGGAAGAACGACACCTTGCCCGCGCTGTCGCACCGGCTGCGCTGGGCCGCCGGCATCGCACTGCTCAGTGCACTGCTCTCGGCATGGGTGGGTGGCAAGCTGACATTCATGTCGGTGCTGGGCTTGCTGATGGCGTTCTGGATTGCGGCATCGGTCGCGGCCGACCTCTGGGAACGCATCAAGCCGCTCAAGGGCATGGCCGGCATGCAGGCGCCCTGGTGGCGGCGCCTGCGCCAGTTGCCACGCGCTGGCGTCGGCATGATGGTGGCGCACCTGGGTGTGGCGTTCTTCTGCATCGGCGTCACCATGGTCGGCACCTACGACATCGAAAAAGACGTCGCCATGGGCCCGGGCGACAGCACCACGGTCAGCGGCTACACCTTCACCTACCTGGGTGCCAAGCCCGTCACAGGCCCCAACTACGAGGCGGTGCGCGGCCATCTGACGGTGGCGCGCGATGGCAAGCCGATTGCCGAGCTGTTCCCGGAGAAACGCGTCTACCGCGTGCAGCGCAGCCCGATGACCGAGGCCGCCATCTACACCCGCGTGCGGGGCGACTTGTATGTGCAGATGGGCGAAGTCATCAACGGCCAGACCTGGCTGGTGCGCATCTGGGTCAAGCCCTTCGTGTCGTGGATCTGGTTCGGCTGCCTGGTGATGGGCCTGGGGGGCATCCTGGCCATCACCGACCGGCGTTACCGCGCCAAGGCTGGCGCCAGCGTCACTGCGCGCGACGGTGCCAAGGTGCTGGCCGGCGCAACCGCCGCCCGATGAAGTCGCTGCGGTTTCTGATTCCGCTGGCGCTCTTTGCGGGCATGGCGGTGTTTCTCGGGATGGGGCTGGGCCTGAACCCGCGGGAGGTGCCTTCGCCGCTGATCGGCAAACCCGCGCCGGCGTTTGCCTTGCCGCTGCTGGCAGACAGCACCAGCACGGTGACAGGCACCGGCACCGGCACCAACCTCGGCACCAGCCCCGGCAACGGCACCGGCCCCGCAGCCAGCCAGACCCTGCGCCGCGATGACCTGCTGGGCACGGTGTGGATGCTCAACGTCTGGGCGTCGTGGTGTGCACCGTGCCGGGAAGAACATCCGCTGGTGATCGACATCGCCAGACGCAAGCTGGCGCCGGTGTACGGCCTGAACTACAAGGACGATCCGACCGCCGCCGGACAGTGGTTGCGCCAGTTGGGCAACCCCTATACCGCCATCCTGGTCGATGCCGACGGCCGCGCCGGCATCGACTTCGGTGTGTACGGCGTGCCCGAGACCTTCATCATCGACCGCCAGGGCATCGTGCGCTTCAAGCATGTCGGCCCGCTCAATCCGGATGTGGTGCGGGACAAGATCGAACCCTTGCTGAGAACCCTGAATGACCCTGGCTGATCGTTGTTACCACCGCTGGGCCCTGGCGCTGCTGGCCGCCTGGGTGCTGAACTGCACCCCGGCCTGGGCGCGCGAGGCTGCCCCCGCCTCAGCCGACCCCGTGCTCGAAGCGCGCGTGATGCGCCTGTCTGGCGAATTGCGCTGCCTGGTGTGCCAGAACGAAACCATCGCGGCGTCGCACGCCGACCTGGCCGTGGATTTGCGCAACCAGGTGCGCGACATGCTGCGCCAGGGCAAGAGCGAAGCTGATGTGATGCGCTACATGACCGACCGCTACGGTGATTTCGTGCTCTACCGCCCGCCCTTGAAATCGACCACCGTGGTGCTGTGGTACGGCCCCGCCGCGCTGCTGGTGGCGGGCCTGGTCTCGCTGTGGTGGATGCTGCGCCGGCGCAACCGCCTGGCGGCCGACCAGTTCGAAGCCGATGAGCCTGGCGCGCCGATCGAAGGCGGCCCAGGGCCCGACGAACGGCGGATGACGCCATGAGCGACACCATTGCCGCGCTGCGCAAGCAATTGCAGCAACTCAAGACCCAGCATGCGCAGGGGCTGCTCGACCAGGCCGTTTACGCCGCCGCCGCCGCGCCACTGGAGCGCCAGCTGATCGACTTGGTGATCGCCACGCCGGCGTCGGGCGAGGCGGTGACATCTGCTGCCGCCGGCGCCCCGCTGGAGCGTCCGTCGCGGGGCTTGGTGCTGGGCCTGTGCGCCGCAGTGATCGCCGTGGCCGTGGGCGGCTATGCCTACACTGGATCACCCGGCATGACCTTGGTCGACCCCCAGGCCCTGACCGCCGCCAGCCAGGCCGCTGGTGGTGCCGCTGGTGGTGCCGCTGGTGGTGCCGATGCAGGTGCCGGCGCCGGCGCCGACGCAGGTGACAATGAACTGCGTTTGGCCGAGGCCGTGCAACAGCTCGCGCAGCGCCTGAAGGACCAGCCCGACAACGCCGAAGGCTGGACCATGCTGGCGCGGTCTTACGCACGCCTGGGCCGCCATGAACAGGCTGTGCCGGCTTACGAACGGGCGCTCCAGCTCAACCCCCAAGACCCCAACGTGCTGACCGACATGGCCGACACCCTGGCGGTGCTGAACAACAGCAACCTGGAAGGGCGGCCGCTGCAGTTGTTGGAGACAGCCCTGAAACTGGCGCCCGACAATGCCAAGACACTGGCCCTGCTCGGCTCTGCGGCCTACAACCGCAAAGATTACAAGGGCGCAGTCAACTATTGGGAAAAGCTGCAGTCGGTGTTGCCCGCCGACAGCGGCCTGGCGCCGCAGTTGCAGAGCAGCATTGCGGAAGTGCGGGCATTGGCCGGCATGCCGCCCGCGACCGTGGCTGCCGCCTCCACTCAGCCCGCGGCCAGTGCAGGTGCAATGCTCAGTGGCACGGTGCGCCTGTCGCCTGCCGTGGCCGCGCAAGCGGGGCCCGACGACACGGTGTTCGTATTTGCCCGCCCGGCAGAAGGCGCGCGCATGCCGGTGGCGATCTTGCGCAAGCAGGTCAAGGATCTGCCGCTGAACTTCAGCCTCGACGACAGCCTGGCCATGGCGCCTGCGGCACGCCTGTCGCTGTTCCCGCAGGTGATCGTGAGCGCCCGCATCAGCAAGAGCGGCCAGGCAGCACCCACGGCAGGTGATCTGTCCGGCCAATCGGGCGTGGTCGCCAACACCACCAGTGGCCTGGTGATCGAGATCAACGAAATCGTCAGGCCCTGATCCGGCGCTGGCCACCAGATCGGACGGCCGCCGGTGGGGCAGCCGTCCAGCCGCGCCTCAGGCGGCGGCCCGTGCACCGCCGGCGCGCCATTGCGCCATCAGCCGGTCCCACTTCGGCCGCACCGCCGCCAGGTGGCGGGCCTTCACATGGCCGTAACCGCGGATGTCTTCGGGCAGGCTGGCAATCTCCACCGCCGCCGCCAGGTTGGCGGCATGCAGGCCACGCAGCAGTTCGTCGATGCTGCTGCGGTAGGTGGCGATCAGCGCCCGCTCGGTGCGGCGCTCTTCGGTGCGGCCGAAGATGTCCAGCGGCCCGCCACGCAGGCCCTTGAACTTCGCCAACAAGCCGAAGGCGCTGCGCATCCAGGGGCCGAAGGCCTGCTTGCGCGGCAGGCCCTGCGCATCCACCTTGCCCAGGATGGGTGGGGCCAGGTGGTGCACCAGCTTGTAGTCCTTGCCCAGTTCGCCTTCGAACATGCCGGCAATCTTGGTGGTGAAGGCCGCATCGGTGTGCAGCCGGGCCACCTCGTATTCATCCTTGTAGGCCATCAGCTTGAACAGGTAGCGCGCCACTGCCTCGGTCAGGCGCGTGCTGCCCAGCGCGGCCTCGGCCTGGCGCACCTGGGCGACAAAGCCAGCGTAGGTCTGGGCATAGGCCGCGTCCTGGTAGCCGGTGAGGACATCGACGCGCTTTTTCACCAGCTCGTCGAGTGAAGGCTTCTTGACGAACTGGATCACCTGCGCAGCGGTGAACAGCGCCTGCACCGCCGCCAGGTCATGGGCGCAGCGGCGGCCCCATTCGAAGGCGGCCTGGTTGTTCTCGACCTGGGTGCCATTGAGCTCGATGGCGCGCAGCAGCGCAGCACGGCCCAGCGGCACGCGGCCCTGTTGCCAGGCGTAGCCCAGCAGCAGCGGGTTGGCATAGATGCTGTCGCCCAGCAATTGCACCGCCACCTGCTCGGCGTCCAGCAAGCCCAGCTGGCTGCGGCCCACGGCGTCCACCAGCGCGGCCTCGCAGCCGGCCGTGGGCGATTGCCAGTCGGCGTCTTTCACGAAGGCGGCGGTCGGCGTGGCATGGCTGTTCATCGCCACATAGGTGGTGCCTTCGCGCATCAGCGCCAGCGTGGCCGCACCGGCGGCCACGATGCCGTCGCAGGCGATCACCAGGTCGGCCTTGGCGGTGTCCACCTTGGTGGTGTGGATGGCCTCGGGCGTCTGCGCGATCTGGATGTGGCTCCAGGTGGCGCCGCCTTTTTGCGCCAGGCCGGCGGAGTCCTGCGTGACCACGCCCTTGCCTTCGAGGTGGGCGGCCATGCCCAGCAGCGAGCCGATGGTGATCACCCCGGTGCCGCCCACGCCGGCCACCACAATGCCCCAGGCGCGGTCACGGCCGTGGGCGTCCAGCGGCAGCGGCAGGCGCGGCTGGGGGATCGCCGGCAGCGTGAACGGATCGGGCCGGCTGGCCTTCTTGGGCTTCTTGAGCTCACCGCCTTCCACCGTGACAAAGCTGGGGCAAAAACCCTTGGTGCAGGAGTAATCCTTGTTGCAGCTGTTTTGGTTGATGCGGCGCTTGCGGCCGAAATCGGTTTCCACCGGCTCCACCGACAGGCAGTTGCTCTGCACGCTGCAGTCACCACAGCCCTCGCACACCAGCTCGTTGATCACCACGCGCTTGGCCGGGTCCACCATCTTGCCGCGCTTGCGGCGGCGGCGTTTTTCGGTCGCGCAGGTCTGGTCGTAGATCAGGACGGTGCAGCCGGGGATCTCGCGCAGCTCACGCTGCACCGCATCCAGCTCATCGCGGTGGCGCACCGTGACACCCGGCGCCAGCGCGCTGGCCGCGTGGTGGGTTGATGAGTATTTCTCTGGTTCGTCGGTGACGACCACGATCTTCTTCGCGCCTTCGCCTTCCAGCGCGCGGGTCAACTGCGGCACGGTCAGGATGCCGTCGATCGGCTGGCCGCCGGTCATCGCCACCGCGTCGTTGTAGAGGATCTTGTAGGTGATGTTGACGCCCGACGCGATGCTCTGGCGCACCGCCAGCGAGCCCGAGTGGTAG
>JBBRJU010000111.1:0-6919 GCA_038218895.1 Burkholderiales bacterium | reverse complement strand
ACGCCTATGCGCACCCGATCGAGGACGCGCTGGAGAACATCACCCACAGCATCTGCACGCTGGAATTCGAAGACCAGCGGCCCTGGTACGACTGGCTGCTGGCACGCCTTGCCGAGGGCGGCCTGATCAACCAGCCCGCGCCAAAGCAGCATGAATTCGGCCGGCTCAACCTCAGCTATGTGGTCACCAGCAAGCGCAAGCTGAAGGCACTGGTCGACGAAGGCCATGTGACCGGCTGGGACGACCCGCGCATGCCCACGCTGGCCGGCATGCGCCGGCGTGGCTACACCCCGGCTGCGGTGCGCAAGTTTGCCGAGGACACCGGCGCCAGCAAGACCAACATCTGGGTCGACTACAGCGTGCTCGAAGGCGCGCTGCGCGCCGACCTGGAAGGCCAGGCGCCGCGCGCGATGGCGGTGATCGACCCGCTGGCGCTGAAGCTGATCAACTGGGATGCACTGTTCGGCGCCGGCCACACCGAGCCCTGCAGCGCCCCCGCCCACCCGCAGCAGCCTGCGCTGGGCCAACGCCAGTTCGGCCTGGGGCCGCTGGTGTGGATCGAGCGCGACGACTTTGCCGAGCTGCCAGCCAAAGGCTTCTTCCGGCTCTTCCCGCCGCAGACCGACACGGCGGGTGTCTCGACACCCGGCAACCGGGTGCGGCTGAAGTACGGCATGGTGGTGGAATGCACCGGCTGCGAGAAAGATGCCGACGGCCGCGTGACCGCCGTGCTGGCCAGCGTGGTGCCCGATTCCAAGAGCGGCACGCCGGGGGCCGATGCGGTCAAGGTCAAGGGCACCATCACCTGGGTCGGCGCGCACGACGCCGTGGCCGCCACCTTCAACCTCTACGACCGGCTGTTCACCGAAGCGCAACCCGATGCCGGCGACCGGGACTTCCGCAGCGTGCTCAACCCGCACAGCAAGGCGGTGGTGCAAGGCTATGTGGAGCCGGCGCTGGCGGCGGATTCGGCCGATGGGGCCACCGAGCAGCGCTTCCAGTTCGAGCGCCATGGCTATTTCGTCACCGACCGGGTGGACCACCGTGCCAACGCGCCGGTGTTCAACCGCATCACCGGGCTGAAGGACAGCTGGGCCAAGTAGCGCGGGCAGGGACAATGGCGTCAGCCACAGTGCACGACCCCGGCGCAGTGCAGTCGGCGAGCCATCGGCTCGGGTGCGCAGGCGCAGCGCGCTAGCGCTGGCGCGCCAGGCACCCGCTGCTGTCACGCCACGTGGCCGACCCGGAAGGCATTCAGCCCGCACACATCGCGGCCTTTCACCAGCCACAGCGGGCGCTGGGCGAAGTTCACCGCGACACCGGTCTTGCCGTCGGCAGGGCGCAAGCTGCGGTCAAAGTGTGACGTGGCCGGCATGTAGCGCAGCGCCACGCCGGTGCGGCGCTGGGTGCTGGTACTGGCTGCGGCGCCATGCGCGCCCCACAGGATCACGTCCTCGCCGACCAGGCTGGCCACCAGGTCGACAATCTCCGGGTCTTGCGCCAGGTGCAAAAGATCGGCCACCCCACGCACGCCCTCGCCGTTGTCGGCCGCGTTCCCGGCGCGCTCGACATGGGCCGACACCAGCTTCTCCGGCCGCACGCCGGGATGGCGGCGCAGCAGTTCGTCCAGTGCGGCACGCATCGTGGCCACGCGGGCCGCAGGCAGGCGCCACTGCGGCACCACCCAGCCATCACGCTGGTAGCGGCTGATTTCATCGGGCTGCAGGCTGGGCATGGGTTGTCTCCGGCGCTTGTATGCACAGGCTGAGGATTGTGGCGGGCTGGTATGCGTGCTGCGCACGGACCCACGGGTTCTCCCGGGTTCGCACGTCTTTTTCGCTCCGAAGGTGGCCGGACGCTTGAAAACCCCCGGGGTCGCGGGGGGCTTTGGCGGTCGATTACCAATGCGGGCGGAACCGTCGGCCCGTAATCTACGGTCTCCTAAGAAGGAGAACTACATGTCTGTGCCGACGCCACGCTCCCTCAAAGCCACCCGCCACGCCCTGGCCCTGGCCACCGTCACCTTGCTGGGTGGTTTTGCCACCAGCGCCCAGGCCGCCAACTGCACCTGGAACACCGCCAGTGGCAACTGGGCGGCCATCGTGAACTGGGCCGCATGCGCGTCCGGCACGCCGGGCGCAGCCGATACCGCCAGCATCGGCGCGGCGGGCGTCGTCACCGTCAACACCGCGCAGACCATCGGCACGCTGAACAACGCTGGCAGCCTGACCATTGACGGTTCTTTGCTGCGCGCGACTGGGGCCGTCAACGGCCCCGGCACGACCACGATCCAGGGTGGGAGCCTGCTCAATCTGGAAGCCACGCAGACCGTGGGCGGCAACGCCACCATCGTCTTCGGCAGCGGCGTCAACAACCGCGTGGGCATCGACGGCGGCAACAAGACCGTCACGTTAGCGGCGGGCACCACCGTCCGTGGCCAGAGCGGTTCGATCGGCCTGGGTCAGCTTGTCAACGGCAGCGGCAACAGCGTGCTCAACCAGGGGCTGATCAGTTCCGATTCGGGTGGCACGATCAGCATCGTCCAATCCGGCTTGACCAACCAGGCTGTTGCAGAGGCCACCGGCGCCGGCAGCGTCTTGTCGCTGCAAAGCACTGTCAACAACACCGGCGGCACCCTGCGCGCCACGGCGGGCGGCGTGGTGCAGCAAGCCGGCGCAGCAGTCACTGGCGGCAGCATCAGCAACAGCGGTGGCGGCACTTATCGCCCGAGCAACAACGCCAACAATTACCTGAACGGCGTGGCAGTGACCGGCGGCAGTTTCATCGACATGGCCAGCGCCGTTTCGATCGCGCGGGTGACCAGCGGCATGACGCTGAACGGCACGGTGAACCTGAACGCCGGCAGCATGCTCAACTTCGAGGGCAGCCAGACGCTGACCGGCAGCGGCAGCATCGTTTTCGGCAGCACCGCCAGCAGCAACCGCATCGGCATCGACGGGGGCAACAAGACGCTGACCATCGACAGCGGCATCAGCATCCGCGGCGAGAACGGCGTCATCGGCCTGGGCCAGTTGGTCAACGGTTCGGGCAATGCCCTGATCAACAAAGGCAACATCACGGCCGACGTGGGTGGCGGCACCATCATCATCGCGGGCCTGACGTCCGGCGTCACCAACAACGGCACCATCGGCGCTGCCAACGGGGGCACTTTGGCGCTGCAAAGCAACCTCACTGGGGGCGCCGGCAGCCAGCTGGTGGCAGGCGCCGGCAGCGTTGTCTCGCAGCAGGGGGTGACGATCAGCGGCGTCGTCAACACCAGTGGCACCGGCAGCTTGCGGCCGACGAACAACGCCAACAACTACTTCTCGGGCGTCAACTTCAGCGGCACGCTGGACATGGCCGGCGCCCTGGCCATCGAGCGTGTGGTGGGCGGCCTGACGCTCGACGGCACCGTCAATCTCAACAGCGGCAGCATCATCAATTTCGAAGGCAACCAGACGCTGGGCAGCAGCAGCAGCGGCACCATCGTCTTTGGCAACACGGCAGCCAACAACCGCGTGGGCGTGGACGGCGGCAACAAGACGCTGACGATCGCCAGCGGCATCACCATCCGCGGGCAGAACGGCAACATCGGCTTCGGCGGGCTGGTCAACGGCTCGGGCAACGCCATCATCAACAACGGCACCATCCGCGCCGACGTGGCTGGTGGCACTGTCACCATCGCCGGCCTGACATCGGGCATCACCAACAACGGCACCATCGGCGCCGCCAATGGTGGCACGCTGCAGTTGCAGAGCAACTTGGTTGGCACGCCGAGCGGCCAGCTCATTGCGGGCCCTGGCAGCATGATCCTGCAGCAGGGCGTGACGATTTCGGGGGTCGTGAACACCAGCGGCGGCGGAAGCTTGCGACCGAGCAACAGCGCCTTGAACTACCTGTCCGGCGTCACCCTCAACGGCAACCTGGACATGGCCGGGGCCGTCGCCACCGAGCGCGTCACGGGCAACCTGGTACTCAACGGCGTTATCGACATCAACAGCGCCAGCATCCTCAACTTTGAAGGCAACCAGACGCTCAGCGGCACGGGCAGCATCGTTTTTGGTGCCTCCGCCAGCAACAACCGCATGGGCCTAGACGGCGGCAACAAGACGCTGACCGTGGCCAACGGCATCACCATCCGCGGGCAGAACGGTTCGATCGGCCTCGGACAGCTCGTCAATGGCAGCGGCAATACGCTCGTCAACCAGGGGCTGATCAGCTCTGACAGCGCTGGCACGATCAACATCGCCCAGGCCACGTTGGCCAACCAGAGCTTTGCCGAGGCCGTGGGTGCGGGCAGCGTGCTGCGCCTGGACAGCACGGTGAACAACACCGGCGGCACGCTGCGTAGCAGCAGCGGTGGCGTGGTGCTGCAAAACAGCGTGGCGGTGACGGGCGGCAGCCTGTCCAACACCACAGGTGGCATCTACAGGCTGAGCAACAGCGCCGACAACTATTTGTCCGGCGTGACGCTCACCAGCGGCAGCGCCATCGACATGGCCAGCGCCGCTGCTCTTGGCCGCGTCGTCAACGGCATGGTGCTCGACGGCAACATTGCCCTGGATGCCGGCAACCTGTTGAACATGGAAGGCACGCAGACACTGGCCGGCAACGGCGCCATCGTCTTTGGCGGCGGCGCCAACAACAGAGTGGGTGTGGACGGGGGCAACAAGACGCTGACCATCGCGTCTGGCGTCACCCTGCAAGGGCAGAACGGCAGCATTGGCGTGGGCAGCCTCATCAACGGCAGTGGCAATGCCATCGTCAACAACGGCAACATTCAATCCGACGGCGGCGGCACGATCGTCATCCAGGGCCTGACGTCGGGCCTGCAGAACAACGGACTGCTGCGCGCGCAGAACGGGACGCTGAACGTGTCCACCTCGCTGGCGGGCAGCGGCACGCTGCAGGTGGACGCAGCGGGCGTGATGTCGCTGGCCAACGGCGCCAAGGCGCAAGGCACTCTGGCCATGGGTGCTGCTGGCGCAGCGCTGAACCTGGGCACGGGCAACCTGACGATCGCCAGCGACTACACCAATGGTGCATGGGGCAGCGGCAACAGCTTCGCCCGCCGCGCCGGCATCACCGGCACCGGCCTGATCGTCGCTGCAGGCGACGTGGTGCAGCAAATCACTGGGGTCGGCGTCGCCGGCGGCAACACCGCCGACGCGACACTGACCATCGGCAACCTGCGGGTGGGCAGCACCACCTTCAACTACCAGATCGCCAACGCAGGCACCACCGGCCCAGCCTTGCGCGGCGCCATCCAGACCGGTGTGAACGGCGGCGCCCTGACCGACGCACGCCTGTCGGGCCTGGGCGCGACTGCCGGCAACTACAGCACTGGTGGGCCGGGCATGAACAGCGGCGACCTCGGCGTACGTTTCAGCGTGGCCAGCGCCGGCAACATCGCGCCACTGACGGGCCAGGTGCTGAACTTGCGCAGCAACTTCGAGAACATCGCCGACCAGCGCTTGAACATCGTGTTGGCCGCCGGGGCGGCGGCCTACAACGCCGCAGTGGGCAGCGCTTCGCCAGCACCCGTGCAGCTGGCCGCGCAGCGCCTGGGCGGCAGCCTCAGCCAGGCGATCACGGTGAGCAACCTGGCACCAGGCGGCGCATTCAGCGAAGACTTGAATGCCAGCATCGGCAGCAGCACCGGCAGCGCCACCATGTCCGGTGGCCCCATCTCCGGCCTGCTGGCCGGCAGCAGCAACAGCAGCGCTGTCAGGATCGGTCTGAACACCGGCAGCTCGGGCGCTTTGAGCGGCACCGCGACGCTGGCCTATGCCACGGCCGGTGCGGTGGGCGGTGTATCCAACGGGCTGGGTGTGGCGTCTGCAGGCCGCCAGGTCATCAATGTGCGCGGCAATGTCTACGCCCCGGCCGTGGCACAACTGGATACGCCTGCGGTGAACTTCGGCATCGTGCGTGTGAGCGACGCGGTGGCGGCGCAAAACCTGGTCGTGGCCAATGCCGCCAGCGGCGCCTTGACGGACACCTTGCGCGCTGAAGTGTCGGGCGGCAACGCAAGCTTCACCACCAGCGGCACGGCCAGCGGCATCGCCGCCGGCGCCAGCAACGCTAGCAGCCTGAGCGTGGCCTTGAACACGGCGGTGGCCGGCGTCTACAACAGCAGCGGCATGGTCAGCTTCATCAGCCAGAACCCGGAAATGTCCGACTCGCCGCTGGGCACCGCGTTGGTGAGCCTGTCGGCCCAGGTCAACAATCTGGCTGCGACGACGCTGGCGCATGACGGTGCCGGCAGTTTCAGCGGCGGGCTGTTGAGCTACACGCTGAACTTCGGCACCGTGCTGACAGGCGCCTCCGGCGGCACCGCGCGCTTGAGCCTGAGCAACAGCGCCACCGGCCCGGCCGATGCACTGGCCGGGCAGTTCGATCTGAGCGCGCTGATGGGCGGCGACCCGTTTGCCTTGGGCGGCTTCTCGAACTTCAGCGGGCTGGCCGCCGGCAGCAGCCCGACGGCGCTGACGGTGCGTTTTGGTGGCAATGTCGAGGGCAGCTTCGACCGCATGGTGCTGCTCAACCGCCTGTCGACCAATGGCAGCGGCCCGGACCTGGCGCTGGCGGCTGTCGAGTTGCGCTTGATCGGCAGCGTCGCAGCCATTCCTGAGCCCGGCACCTGGGCGATGTGGCTGGCCGGCCTGGCGGCGCTGGGTTCGCTGGTGCGCCGCCGCGCGCGAAGCGCTTGACGCCGGTGCAGGCCCAGCCACCGGCGGTTCACCACCTGCTGCGCGCGCTGTCGATAACCGGCATCGCGCGGTGCCCTTCAGGCGCCCTGGCTGGGCTGACTGGGCTGGCTGGGCTGGTGTAACTGGCGTGGCTGGCGGCCAATCAGTGATCGGTGACAGTTTTTCACGCGGTTTGCTGGTGCTTCGCCGGTTTGCTGCAGCGCGCC
>JBBRJU010000110.1:0-6941 GCA_038218895.1 Burkholderiales bacterium | reverse complement strand
CGCGGCGGTGGCTGACCGGCCGACTGCAAAGTCACCCAGCGCGCGGCCTGCAACGTAAGGGCCGATGGCGTCTCTCCCCAACGGCGGCAGCGGGCCCAGACGGGCCATGTCGACCATCAGACCGATCTCGCCGGAAACGCTGCTGCCGTGCACCCGCCCATCGAGGCCCAGCACTGCCAGCGCGCGCAGTTGCGGCAGGCTGACGAGCATCTGCTGCAGCACCGCAGGGCTGCTGGCACCGTCGCCTGCGCCCTGTTCGGCGACTGCTGCGGCCAGGTTGGCCAGTGACAGCGCAGCTGTCTCGACGCTGCGGGTGACGAGGTCTTCCAGCACCCGGGCGTAGATCACCGCGCGGGCGCGCTGTTCGTCGATGGCGTGTGCACGCTCCTTGGCAAACATCAGCACCAGCGCGGCCAGCATCGCCGCTGCCAGCGTCAGGCCGGCCAGCAGCACCAGGCGGCTGATCGGCCAGCCGGTGCGCAGCCCGCGCCAGATTGTCATCGCACGACGATCGGCGCCAGGCCGTTGCGCTTGGCCGCTGCTTCGAGCCGGCCGTCGCGCTGGATGCGCTGCACGAAGCCGTCGATGGCCGCAAACCAGTCGTCGTCGCCCGGCTTGACGGCGTAACCGTAGGGCAGCACGTGGAAGGGCGCGGGCGGGGTGATCAGCTCGGCCCAGTCGGCGTTGTCGAGCAGGCGCCGGCTGTAGGGGTAGTCGGTCATGAAGACGTCGATGCGGCCGGCCTCTAGCTCGCGCTCGCGGGTGGTCGGCGGCGCCACCACCACCATCTTGGCCTGCTTCAGCGCAGCGCGCATCACCGGCTCCATGAAGGTGCCGGCCTGCACGCCGACCATGACGCCGGCCTTGTCGATGTCGGCCCACTGGCGCACCACGCGGTTGGCCTTGGTCGTCACGCCGTAGATGTCGCTGCGCAGGTAAGGCCGGCTGATGCGCAATTGCGCCATGCGTTGCGGCAGCATGCCGATGGCGAACATCGCGACGTCGCAGCGCCCGCCCTTGACGTCGTCGATCAGCGTGGCGAATGACGAGTCGACCGTCTCCAGGCGCACCTGCAGGTCTTGCGCGAACTGCGCCGACAGGTCGATGTCGATGCCGCTCAGCTGCTGGGTGCGCGGGTTGCGGAAGGTCACGCCGTAATAGTCGGGCCAGATGCACACGCGCACCGTGCCGCTGGCCTTGACGCGGTCGAGCACCGGCCCGGCCAGCGCCGGGGCCGATGGCAATGTGGCGAGCAGGGTGGACAGGCACAGCGTGGCGCCAAGGCGCCGGATCAAGGCAGGCAGATGGATCATGGTCGGGCTTTCCATGCAAGCGCCAGCTCGACCGGGCCACGGACGAGATCGGCAAAGGTGAGGCTGCGGCGCGTGACCTCGTCGCGCAGGGTCACGAAGTCGGCCCAGCGGGCGAGGAAGATGTCGACGATGCGCGGGTCGAAGGCCCGGCCGCGCTCGGCGCGCAGCATGTCCATGACCTCTTGGTCGGGCAGTGCCTTGCGGTAGCAGCGGTCCATGGTCAGCGCGTCGAAGAAATCGACCACGGACACGATGCGGCCCGACAGCGGAATGGCCTCGCAGGCCAGTTGCGCCGGGTAACCGCCGCCGTCGAAGCGCTCGTGGTGGCCAAGCGCCACCTCAGCGGCCAGCTGGAACAGCGGAATGCGCGACTGGCCGAGGATGTCGGCGCCGATGCGCGGGTGGCGGTTCATCACCGCGCGCTCTTCGGGGTCGAAGCGGCCGGGCTTCTTCAGCACCGCGTCGGGGATGCCGATCTTGCCGATGTCGTGCATCGGCGCGGCCTTGCGCAACATCTCGGACCAGGGCCGGCCCTGGCCGAGCGCCAGCGACAGGCGCTCGGCCAGGAAGCCGATGCGCACAATGTGGATGCCGGTGTCGTCGTCCTTGAAGTCGGCAGCCAATGCGAGGCGAAACAGCGCGTCGTGGTGGGCCGTGACGACCTCTTTCAGCGCGTCGTTGCGTTCGCGGTACATGCGGCCGAGGTCGGTGACCAGGCGCTCCATCTGCGCGCCGGCATCGGCGTCGAAGCAAAGGGCCTCGGCCGCGCCGAAGGCTGGTAAATCAGCTGCGTTCATGCCGCCAGCCCCAGGTCTTCCAGCGTCTGGATCAACTCCAGCGGGCTGAAGGGCTTGACCAGGTAGGCGCCGGCACCGGCGTCCAGCCCGGCCAGGCGGTCGACCGCCTGGCCGCGGGCAGTGATCATCACGATGGCGACGTTGCAGGTCCTCGGGTCGGCACGCAGCGAACGGCATAGGTCCAGGCCGTCGGGGCCGCCCGGCATCATCAGGTCGGTCAGCACCACATCAGGCAGGAACGAGCAGGCCAGTTCCAGGCCGGCCACACCGTCGGCGGCCTCGGCGATCTCGCCCTCGTAGCCGGCGAACTCGAGCGTCATGCGGATCAGGCGGCGGATGTCGGCGTGGTCTTCGACGATCAAGATTCGACGCATGGCGGCTTCACTTTCGGGAGAGTTGCAGGGTTGGGCGAGGACTGCATAATCATTTCGATCATTTATTTATTGATAAAAATGATATTCAACCGCAGGCAGAACTGGCAAAATTCACGCAATGAGCAAGCTGCCGACCGTTGTCAGCACCGACTGCCGCACCCTGGAAGCGGCGCGCTTGCTGGGCATGGCCGTGCGTTCGGTGCAACTGATGGTCGACCGCGGCGACCTCGCAGCCTGGAAGACGCCGGGCGGGCACCGGCGCATTGCGCGCAGTTCGGTCGATCGGTGGCTGGCGGCACGCCAGGGTGTCGCGCCGGCCGCCCAGTCCGCCGGTGGGCTGCCGGCGGGGCACACGACGGCGCCCATGGTGTCCGCGCGCGCAGCGGGGCCCGCGGCGGGAAGCGGCCAGGTGCTGGTGATCGAGGATTCCAAGCATTACCAGAACCTGGTGGCCTTGTTGCTGCGTGCGCATTTTCCGAACCTTGCCGTGACGCTGGCCGACGAGGGCGTGTCCGGCCTGGCCCTGGCCGGGCAACTGCAACCGCAGGTGCTCATCGTCGACATCCTGCTTCCTGGTATCGACGGCGCCACGCTGATCCTGAGCCTTCGTTCGCACCCGCAGTTCGCTGCCAGCCGCCTGATCGTGATCACTTCACTCGATGAGGCCGAACGCGAGGCCTACCGGTTGGCGTTGGAGGGTGTGGCCGTGGTGCACAAATCGCGCCTGGTCACCGAATTGCCGGCCCGCCTGCGCGAGGCGCTAGGCGCCGGCCCGGCCGCCTGAGCACGGCAGCGCGCCGAGCACTGGTGAACACCACGCGGCCCGATCCAGCACCCCCGGCCATGGCGCGCATGCGGTTGCTGCTGGTCGAGGACGACCCACTGATCCACCGCCTCCTTAGCCTGGCGCTCGAAGACCTGCCGGTCGACGTGGTGGCCGCCGTCACGCTGGCGCAGGCCAGGCAGGCGCTGGCCGACAGCCGTTTTGACCTGATGATCACCGACCTGATGCTGCCCGACGGTAGCGGCTTGGCGCTGCTGGCCGAACTGCATGCCGCACCGGCGTCGCAGCCGGGCTTGCGTGCCATCGTCTGCAGCGCCGGGCTCTCGGCCCTGGTGCGCCAGCAGGCGCTGGTGCATGGTGCCTGGTGCCTGCTCGACAAGCCGGTGTCGCTGGCGGCGCTGAACGCCTGCGTCGTGCAGGCGCTCGGCGCAGCCGTGGCGGCGGCAGGCGAGCCACCACCACTTCAGGCTGCGCGGGCGGCTGCGGCAGACGCCCACTTCGGCGGCCAGGCCGCGCTGTACGACGCCTTTCGCGCAGCGAGCGCGCAGCAGTTTGCAGCCGATGTCGACGCTGGCGACGCCGCCTGCCGGACCGGTGACGCCACGGCGCTGCGCCGCCATGCCCACCACCTGAAAACCGTGTTGCTGCTGCTCGGTGCCGACGCCGCATCGGCGCAGGCGCGCGCGCTCGAGGCCGCCGCTACCGATCCTGCGGCCGACCGCGCCTTGCTCGATTCGCTGTGGCAAACGCTGCGCGCAGCGGTGCTGGCGCTGGGCTGATCGTGGACCAGGCCGGTGCGGTCGACGGTTGGTGTTTGGCGATGAAACGGGCCACTGCGCGACTGCTGCCTGCCGGCTGTACCTGCTGCGCCAAACGTTGTGGGCGCGGCGCCGGCGGGACGCACCGGACGATCGCGCGTGTTTTCCTTGACCCTGATTTGATATTTCGTCAATATCATTTTCATCGAATCAGTTGCATCTGCAAACTGGATCGTCACAACCGACGCGGCTGCTGGCGGTGCACAAGCCGATGGCCATGCCGCAGCGGTTGGGCGAGGAGGCGCAGAAGGTGGGCGCGCGATCCGACCCTGTGGTGGTGTTTTGGTACCCGATGGTGGACCATCGGGCCTTCAAACCAGGAGTTCGCGCACCATGACACAGCCTTCCAATGACAACTCCCTCACCCGTCTGGTTGATGAACAACTGGATCTGGCCGCCTCCAAGCTGCCGGCCCTGGAGCCATCGGTGGTGCATCCGTCGCCGGTCGATCACGAAGAAAGCCATGCTGCGCACGTGACGCTCGAAGACGTGTTGCTGGGGCATGCGCAGGCCACGCCCGAGATGCTGCAGGAACTGGCAGCGCTGGAGTCTGCACCGCCGTTGAGCGAAGAAGAGCTTGCTCGCCAGGCGCTGGCCGATGGTGGTGCCGACAACGACCCTTCGACACCGGAGTGAGGCGGTCTGGTGCCACAGGGGTCGCGCCAACTCGCGGCTTGGGCCCATGACGGATCTCTCGCCCCAAAATCGCCTGGGCATTGCCGCGCCGAAGCGTGTGTGTGCTGTACATTTTGAACGCAGTTCCGGGGCAGCGCCGTGAACGAAAGCGCGAATGGCCGCCAGCCGACATCAACAAGCGGCTGGGCCGATTTCGAGCCGGGGCCGTGGCTGGCGCCGGGGCTGTCGTGTCAAGATCCGCGCAACATGTCGGTCAGATCCAGCCCGGTCAACTGACGCGCACAGCGCGCCAGCCAGAACATCAGGCCCATCATCATGGCCATCGAGGGCAGGGCGATGATCGGGTAGCTCAGCAGTGTCAGGCGCCCCAGTTCCTGGTTGAAGGCCTCGGTACCGGCCGGGCTGGCAACGACCCAGCGCGCCAGAAGGTAATTCGCGACCGCTGAAAAGAAGAAGGTGCCCGCCAGCAACAGGGTGCCGGTGCGCAAGCGCAGCTCGAACGCCACGGTGTTGTGGCGTTGCACCAGCGCAGCTTGTACCTTGTCGACATCGAACAGCCTGGGGTTGAAGACCAGGACGCGAATCAGCGGCCAGTGCGTCCAGTTCGAGCCCAGCACCACCAGGCCGATGACGGCCGGCACTGCAGACTCTTTCACCGCCAGCCATTGCGCGTCCAGCTTCAGCAGCCCGATGCCGCCGGTCAGCAGGGTGCTGACCACACCCAGCACCGCGAGCCAGTTCAGTCTGCGCCGCAGCACGGCGTCACGCAGGCCCCAGGCCACGGGAAAGGCCAGCGCCAGCAGCAAGGCGCGCACGGGGCCCAGGCGGCTTTCGCCGCTGAGCTGCATCAAGATGAGTGCCGGCACCAGCACGGTGATGGCGATCTCCATCAGCGGGTTGTTGGCAGGCGGGGGCAGGCGCGCGGAGTCACCAGCCGCCTCGGGTGGACGGTCAGGCGGGGAATCGGGTTGGGGGTTGGCGGGCGGCAGGTTCAAAGCGGGGGTACTTTCAGACGGGCTTGCCGGGTTGTGCCCGGCAGACGCAGCAGCGACAAATGCATGAGCCTAAGGCATGCGCGTCGGGCGGGAGTTCCCGCTGGAAGCGAGCTGGGTGTTGCCGCTGATGTAAATCCGCCTCTATTCGCTGGCGAGGTGGCGGATTTGTTTGCGGGCATGGAATGGCGATGCTGTGGCCACGGCGCAATGACATCAGGGCCTGCATGCAGGCCCTGATGTTTGGGTGGGGTCGGTTGTGCCGCCGATGCCGGTGTGCTTGACTGCGTGACCGGGACGGTGTGTCAGAACGGCTCGTCGGGATCGAACTGAACCGCCCCGGTTTTTGAGGAGGCTCCTTCGATTGAGAATGGAGCCATCATGAGGAAGTCCCCGAAGTTTTCCCCCGAGGTGATCGAGCGCGCAGTGCGCATGGTCTTCGATGCCAAGGACCAGTACCCGTCGCAGTGGGCGGCGATCGAGTCGATTGCGGCGAAGATCGGCTGCACGGGCGAGACGCTGCGCAAGTGGGTGCGCCAGGGCGAGCGCGACAGCGGTGCACGCCCTGGCATCACGACGGCCGAGCAACAGCGCATCAAGGAGCTCGAACGCGAGGTGCGCGAACTGCGCAAGACCAACGAGATCCTGAAGCTGGCCAGCGCATATTTCGCCCAGGTGGAGCTCGACCGCCATCACAAGAGGTGAACGCCTTCATCGACGAGCACCGTGCTCGTTGCGGGGTCGAGCCGATCTGCAGTGCGTTGCAGGTCGCCCCGTCGGCGTACCGGCTGCATGCAGCGCGACGGTGCAGTCCTGCGCTGCGGCCACAGCGGGCCAAGCGAGACGCCCTGCTGCTGCCCGAGGTGCAGCGTGTGTTCGACGAGAACCTGCAGGTCTATGGGGCCGACAAGGTCTGGCGGCAATTGCTGCGCGAGGGCATGGCGGTGGCGCGCTGCACCGTCAAGCGGCTGATGCGGGAAGCTGGGCTGTGCGGTGTGCGGCGCGGCAAGTCGGTGCGCACCACCGTGCCCGATGCCAAGGCGCCGTGCCCGCTGGACCGGGTGAACCGGCAGTTCCAGGCGAAGCGTAAGCGGTAAGCAGCCGGAGTTCTTGCTTACGAGGCAGGCCCGTGCAAGTCGGAGCGCAGCGGGTTGTCGGCGAACAGCGCCTTCCACCGCCTGGGCGTCAACTCGGCGACGCGCACAGCGGGGTGCTGGCCAACCCGCT
>JBBRJU010000109.1:0-6994 GCA_038218895.1 Burkholderiales bacterium | reverse complement strand
GGCGGAGACCAGCGTGGCATCCGGTGCCCGCAGGTACCACTGGCCCGCCACCGGCGTGGTGCCGACCTGGTTGTCGGCAAACAGCGGGTCGTTCGGCAGCAGCGCACGCACTGTCTTGCGGCGCACCGGCACGGCCCATTCCACATCGGGGTCGGCAGCCAGCCGGGCGGCCAGGGCCTGGGCGCCGATGCCGCGGGCCCGCAGGCTCTGGCTGCGCGCGCCCAGCACATGGCCATCGTGCAAGGGCAGCTGCAGCTGGCGGCCCAGGCGCTGTGCGCCGTGGCGGCTTTGCGCCAGGGCGCTGCCGGGGCGGTACTTGACGATCACCCGGGCGTTGCCGTCGTCGTCGACGCCCGCCGCTGCGGTGCTGCTGGTAGGCACCCGCTGGATGGTTTTTTCGCCCGCCTGGGCCATGCCCGCAGTCAGCAGCACGGCCAGCGCCGGCAGCCATGCCGCCAGCGCCTTGCGCCACACCTGCCCACCGATTCCCGCCATATCCACCTCCAGAGCACATGCACGGCGCGCCAGGCCCGGCCCAGAACGCAACTGGCCGGGATGCTAGCCCGGCCAGGTGGAGTGTGGTGTCTGGAACTGCGCGGTCAAGTGCTGCAATGCAGCCCCTTGAGACACTGGCTGAACCGGGCAGACGCCGCAGATCCGGCTTGGCCGGTCCGCTGCCGGCGCCCCCCTGGAGCGCGCACGCCAAGGGCACTACGGGCTGGTCGGCTTCACGCGATGACGCGCACCATCTCCAGCACCTTGTTCGAATAACCCCACTCGTTGTCGTACCAGCTCACCACTTTGACGAACGTGGGATCCAGCGCCAGGCCGGCGTCGGCGTCGAACACGCTGGTGCAGGGCTCGCCGCGGAAATCGGTGGCCACCACCTTGTCTTCGGTGTAGCCCAGCACGCCCTTCATCGCGCCTTCGCTCTGGGCCTTCATCTCCGCGCAGATCTCGGCATAGCTGGCTGGGCTGTTGAGCTCGACCGTCAGGTCGACCACGCTCACATCGCTGGTGGGCACCCGGAAGGCCATGCCGGTGAGCTTCTTGTTCAGTTCGGGGATCACGATGCCGACCGCCTTGGCCGCGCCGGTGCTGCTGGGGATGATGTTCTCCAGGATGCCGCGGCCGCCGCGCCAGTCCTTGCTGCTGGGGCCGTCGACGGTGTTCTGGGTGGCGGTGGCGGCATGCACCGTGGTCATCAGGCCGCGCTTGATGCCCCACTTGTCGTTCAGCACCTTGGCCACCGGGGCCAGGCAGTTGGTGGTGCAGCTGGCATTGCTGATGATGGCCTGGCCGGCGTAGCTGCCGTGGTTGACGCCGAACACGAACATCGGCGTGTCGTCCTTGCTGGGGGCGCTGAAGATCACCTTCCTGGCGCCTGCGGCCAGGTGCTTCTCGCCGGCCTCCTTGGTCAGGAACAGGCCGCTGGCTTCGACCACCACGTCGGCACCCACGTCGGCACACTTTAGCTCGGCCGGGTCCTTCAGCGCGGTCAGGCGGATCTTCTTGCCGTTGACGACCAGGGTGTTGCCTTCGACGCTGACCTCGCCCTTGAAGCGGCCGTGCACGCTGTCGTACTTCAGCATGTAGGCCAGGTAGTCGGGCTCGAGCAGGTCGTTGATGCCGACCACGTCGATGTCCTGGAAGTTCTGCACGGCGGCACGGAACACCATGCGCCCGATGCGGCCGAAGCCGTTGATGCCGATCTTGATGGTCATGACAGTCAATCTCCAAGGGTGAAAGAAATTCGTCCTGTGCGCGGGCGCAGCGTCATTTGCCCAGCACGGCGCGCACCGTGCCGGCCAGCGCCTCGGCGGTGAGGCCGAAGTGCTTGAACAGCACCGGCGCCGGGGCGCTCTCGCCGTAGGTGTCGATGCCCAGCACGGCGGCGCAGCCGTACTTCCACCAGCCGTCGGTCACGCCGGCCTCGACGGCCACCCGCGGCAGCTTGGCCGGCAGCACGCTGGCCTTGTAGGCAGCGCTCTGGCGGTCGAACACATTGGTGCAGGGCATGCTGACCACGCGCACCGCGATCTTCAGCGCGGCCAGCGCGGCCTGCGCATGCAGGGCCAGCTGCAGCTCGCTGCCGGTGGCGATGATCACCACCTGCGCGGCCTTCTTCAGGCCCACTTCCGATGGCTCGGCCAGCACGTAGCCGCCCTTGGCAATGGCGTCCAGCCCCGATGCATCGGGCGCGGTGTCTGACGACGCCTTGGGCGCATACGGCAGGTTCTGCCGGCTCAGCAGCAGCGCACTGGGGCGGTGGCGGTTCTGGATGGCGCAAGCCCAGGCCACCGCAGTTTCGGCGGTGTCGGCGGGGCGCCACACGTCCAGGCCGGGGATCAGCCGCAGGCTGGCGGCGTGTTCCACGCTCTGGTGGGTGGGGCCGTCTTCGCCCAGGCCGATGCTGTCATGGGTGAACACATGCACCACGCGCAGCTTCATCAGCGCGGCCATGCGGATGGCATTGCGGCTGTAGTCGCTGAAGGTGAGAAAGGTGCCGCCGTAGGGGATGAAGCCGCCGTGCAGCGCCACGCCGTTCATGATGGCGGCCATGCCGAATTCACGCACGCCGTAGTTGATGTGGCGGCCACCGTTGGGCACGCCCGCATCGTCGAAGCGCAGGCTGGGCGTGTGGCTGGTGTTGGTCAGGTTGCTGCCGGTCAGGTCGGCCGACCCGCCCAGCAGCTCGGGCAGCGCCCCGGTGAACGCCTCCAGCGCAATCTGGCTGGCCTTGCGGCTGGCCACGGTCTGGGCGGCGGTATGGGCGGCCACGGCGGCGTCCACTGCAGCTTGCGCAAAGTTGGCCGGCAAGTCGCCGTTCATGCGGCGGGCCAGCTCGGCGGCCTGGGCCGGGTGCTTGGCCTTGTACTTGGCAAAGGCCTGGGCCCACTTGTTCTCGGCCGCGTCACCCGCGCGTTTGGCATCCCAGGCGGCGTAGGCCTCCTCGGGGATCACGAAGGGCTCATGGGCCCAGCCGATGGCGGCGCGGGTGAGCGCGATTTCCTCGGCGCCCAGCGCTTCGCCGTGGGCCTTGGCGGTGCCGGCCCGGTTGGGTGAACCCTGGCCGATGGTGGTCTTGCAGATGATCAGCGTGGGCCGGGTAGCGCTGGTCCTGGCCTGGGTGATGGCGGCGTCGACCGCCGTCACGTCCTGCCCGTCGATCGGGCCGATCACGTCCCACTGGTAGGCCTGGAAGCGCTGGGCCACGTTGTCCACGTACCAGGGCTTCACCTCGCCATCAATGCTGATGCCGTTGTCGTCGTACAGGGCCACCAGCTTGTTGAGCTTCCAGGCGCCGGCCAGGGCGCAGGCCTCGTGGCTGATGCCCTCCATCAGGCAGCCGTCGCCCAGAAAGACCCCGGTGCGGTGGTTCACCACCGCATGGCCGGGGCGGTTGAATTCGGCGGCCAGCAGCTTTTCGGCCAGCGCCATGCCCACCGCGTTCGTGAGGCCCTGGCCCAGCGGGCCGGTGGTGGTTTCCACGCCCGGGGTGACATGCACCTCGGGGTGGCCCGGGGTCTTGCTGTGCAACTGGCGGAAGTTGCGCAGCTCGCTCATCGGCAGGGCATAGCCGGTGAGGTGCAGCAGTGCATAGATCAGCATCGAGCCATGGCCGTTGCTCAGCACGAACCGGTCCCGGTCGGCCCACAACGGGTTGGCCGGGTTGTGCTTCAAATGCCGGCCCCACAGCGCCACCGCGATCTCGGCCATGCCCATCGGCGCGCCGGGGTGGCCGCTGTTGGCCTGTTGCACCGCGTCCATCGCCAGCGCCCGCACGGCGTTGGCCATCAGCGCAGCGTTCTTGGCGGACTTCAGCGCGGTCGGGCTGGGCTTGCTTCTGGTGGATGTGGTGGCCATGCGCTGCGCCGCTGCGGGCGTGGTGGGTGAGTCGCGGAACCACCGATTTTAGCGGCGGCCCGGCACCGCCCGGGCACGCCATGGACGCAAGCCGGCCAAGCGGTTCGGCTTGATCTTTCGCAAGACAGAAGCAGCCCTTCAGGGCCATGCTGGCTGCACCTCGAACCCACCAGACACTGCCATGCGCCACCTTGCCCTCAACGTGATCCACGACGAACACCAGGCCCTGGCGGCGATGCTGCGGTCGATGCACCTGCTGGTGGCGCAGGCCCAGCGCGAAGGCCATGACCCCGACTTCGGCGTGCTGCGGGCGATGCTGTTCTACGTGGATGAGTTTCCGGAGCGGCTGCACCACCCGAAGGAAAGTGAATTGCTGTTCCCGGCGCTGCGCCAGCGCTGCCCCGAGTTGCGGGACACGCTTGACCGCCTGGACGCCGACCACGCCCGCGGCGAGGCGGCGATCCGCAGCTTGGAGCATGCGCTGCTGGCCTACGAGGTGTTGGGCGCCCCGCGCCGCCAGGCCTTCGTCGAAGCGCTCGACAGCTACATCGACGGCTACCTGCGCCACATGGCCGCCGAGGAGCAAGAAGTGCTGCCCGCCGCACAGCGCCATCTGACCGAGGCCGACTGGGCAGCGCTGGACGCCGCCTTCGCCGCCAACCGCGACCCGATGACCGGCCACCAGGCCGATACCGTGTTCCAGCCGCTGTTCCAGAAGATCCTGCGCACTGCGCCGGCACCCGTCGGGCTCGGGTAAGCGGCACCAGCGGGCGCGTGCCGATGCAAGGCGGCGGCCTACACTGCCGCCGCGATGCCCACCCCACCCGCCAACCTCCCCGCGCTGATCCTGGCCGCCGGCCGGGGTATGCGCATGCGCCCGTTGACCGACGCCACGCCGAAGCCGCTGTTGGCGGTGGCCGGCCGGCCGATGATCGAATGGCATCTGCTGGCGCTGGCCGCTGCCGGCGTGCGGCAGGTGGTGGTCAACACCGCCTGGCTGGAAGACCAGTTCCCGGCGGCGCTGGGCGACGGCAGCCGCTTCGGCCTGGCCATCGACTACTCGCAGGAAGGCCGCGACAACGGCGGCGCGCTGGAGACGGCCGGCGCCATCGCCAAGGCGCTGCCGCTGCTGGGGCGGCACTTCTGGCTGGTGTCGGGCGACATCGTGGCGCCGGGCTTCGGCTTCGATGCCGCAGCCGCCCTGCGCTTTGCCGCAGGCAGCGACGATGCCCACCTGTGGCTGGTGCCCAACCCGGACTTCCACGCCGCCGGCGACTTTGCCATGCACGGCGACCGGGTGCGGCGCCCGGGCGCCGGGCAGGCGCGCCCGCTGACCTATGCCAACCTGGCCCTGGTGCGTGACAGCCTGGTGGCGGGCATCGCCGCCGGCCAGCATGCGCCGCTGGGCCCCTGCCTGTTCGCCAGCGCCGCCGCCGGCCGCCTGGGCGGCGCATTGCTGCCCGGCGCATGGCACAACCTGGGCACACCGGCGCAACTGGCTGCGGTGAATGCGCAGCTGCAGCGCGCCCACTTCACCACGGGCTGATGGCGCGGGGTCGGTCGATGCGCTATCGTTTGCAGTCCCTCGTTGCTTCGATGGCAGGCTCTTGCACGTGACCGGCACCGGCATCCGCACCCAGATCCACACCCACACCCGCACCCGAACCATGCTGCACAGCTGGCCTGCATGGCTTTTGGGCACCGGGTTGCTGGTGGCGCTGCCGCTACCCGCCGCCACGGCGGACGCCGGCCGCTTCACCTACCAGGGCCTGCTGCCTGCCGTGGCCGGACTCGACCGCGCCCAGGCCGAGGCCGTGCTGGGCCAGCCGCTGCAGCCCGAGCCGCTGCCAGCGGCGCGCGCCGCTTCAGCGACTGCGGCAGCGACCGGGGCATCAACTGCGGCGGCGGGCCCGGGCCACTGCCACCACCGGCTGGCAGCGCAGCAGCCCGGCGTGCGCTACACCCTGGCCGGTGACGTGATCACCCGCACCGAAACCCGTGATGCCCGCTATGCCACCGTCAGCGGTGTGCATGTGGGCGACACCGTGGCCCAGGCCCGCAAGGCCTACGGCAAGCGCCTGCGCACTGCGCCACACCCCTATTTTTCGCAGGGCAAGGTGTTGACTGTCGGCTCGCCCGACGGCAAGTTCGCCCTGGTGATGGAGACCAACGACCAGGGTCGCATCATCACGCTGCGCGGCGGGCGTCTGCCCGAGGTGGCCTGGCTGGAGGGTTGTGCATGACCGGATCGATGACCACGCCCTCTTGGCGTCTGGCGGTGATCGGCGCCGGCCCGGCCGGCCTGGCGCTGGCGCTGCAGGCGGCGCGCCAGCTGCCCACCGCCGAGGTCACGCTGTTCGACGCCCGGCCGGCCGACAAGGATGTGTCGGGCGACGCGCGCACCGTGGCGCTGGCCCTGGGCAGCGTGCAGCAATTGCGCCAGCTGGGCGCCTGGCCCGACACCGCAGCGCGTGCCATCACCGAGGTGATGGTGTCGCAGGCGCCGCCCACGTTCGATCTGCCCGGCGCCCAGGCCGAGGTGCGTTTGCGCGCCGCTGACGAAGACGTGGAGATGCTGGGTGCGGTGCTGAGCTATGGCGCCCTGGTCAGCTGCATGCAGCAGGCCTGGCAGGCAGCCGAACGCGCGGCGCCGCAGCGGCTGCACAGCCGCTTCGGCCAGCCGGTGGTGGATGTGCGCAACCTGCGCAAATCCGGCACCGGCCCTGGCCCCGGCCCGGCTGGCGATGCTGTTGGTGGGGCTGGTGGGGTCGAGGTGGATGCCGGCATCGTCGAGACCTTCGACCTGGCGGTGGTCGCCGAAGGCGGCGTGTTTGCAGACCAGGCCCGAAAGGCCATCGCCCATGACTATGGCCAGACGGCCTGGGTCGGCACGGCCACGCTCGAAGGCGCCACGCCCGGGCTGGCGGTGGAACGCTTCACCCGCCAGGGCCCGCTGGCGCTGCTGCCGCTGGCGCCCGGCGCCGACGGCCTGGCGCGCGCCGCCATGGTGTGGTGCGTGACCAGCGCCGACGACCCGGTGGCCGCGCTCAGCGACGCCCAGCGCATCGCCGTGCTCAACACCTTGCTGCCAGCGGCGGCCGGCACGGTGGTGGGCCTGTCGGCCCTG
>JBBRJU010000108.1:0-7022 GCA_038218895.1 Burkholderiales bacterium | reverse complement strand
CGCGTGAGTACGCCTGGTTCATCATCGCGCTGAGCCTGATCGCGGTGGTCTACATCGGCCTGGTGGCGCTGGTGCAGCAGGACATGAAGAAGCTGGTCGCTTATTCGTCCATCGCCCACATGGGTTTCGTGACGCTGGGCTTCTTCATCTTCAACGAGCTGGGCGTCTCGGGTGGCCTGGTGCAGATGATCAGCCACGGCTTTGTCTCGGGTGCGATGTTCCTGGCCATCGGCGTGCTGTACGACCGGGTGCACAGCCGCGAGATCTCGACCTATGGCGGCGTGGTCAACGTGATGCCCAAGTTCGCGGCCTTCGTGCTGTTCTTCACCATGGCCAACTGCGGCCTGCCGGGCACCGGCGGCTTCGTCGGTGAGTGGATGGTGATCCTGGGCACGGTGCAGGCCAACTTCTGGTTGGCCGCCATTGCTGCCACTGCACTGATCTTCGGCGCAGCCTATTCGCTGTGAATGTACAAGCGCGTGTACTTCGGTGAGGTGACGAATGACGACGTGCGCGGCCTCACCGACATCAACGCCCGTGAATTCGGCCTGATGGCGGTGCTGGCGATCGCCACGCTGTGGATGGGCGTGTACCCCAAGCCCTTCACCGACGTGATGCACCAGTCGGTCACCGCATTGCTCAAGCACGTGGCCATGTCCAAGCTGGTGGGCGGCTGAGGCTGCGGCGGAGAACAACAACATGAACCCGATGAACTGGCCTGTCGTCTACCCTGAAGCGCTGTTGCTGGTGATGGCCTGCGCCGTGGCGCTGGTCGACCTGTACGTCACCGACGCACTGCGCCGGCCCACCTTCTGGCTCACCCAGGCCAGCCTGGCGGCCGTGGCCGCCCTGCACCTGGCCTACTACGACGGCGGCGCCACCGTCTACGGCATGCAGGGCATGATGGTCAGCGACCCGATGGGGCACCTGCTGGCCTTTTTTGCCACGGTGGCGGTGATGGTCACCATCGCCTACGCCCAGCCCTACATCGCCAGCCGCGAGATGCTCAAGGGCGAGTTCTTCAGCCTCACCATGTTCATGCTGCTGGGCATCTGCGTGATGTGCTCGGCCAACAACTTTCTGGTGGTCTACCTGGGGCTGGAGATCATGAGCCTGTCGCTGTACGCCCTGGTGGCGCTGCGGCGCGACAACGGTGTCAGCACCGAGGCGGCGATGAAGTACTTCGTGCTGGGCGCGCTGGCCTCGGGCTTCCTGCTCTATGGCCTGTCGATGATGTACGGCGCCACGCGCTCATTGGAGATCAACGAGGTGTTCCAGGCCATCGGCACCGGGCGCATCAATGGCACCGTGCTCACCTTCGGCGTGGTGTTCGTGATGGCAGGCCTGGCCTTCAAGCTGGGTGTGGTGCCGTTCCACATGTGGGTGCCCGATGTGTACCAGGGCGCGCCCACGGCCGTCACCCTGCTGATCGGTGGCGCGCCCAAGCTGGCGGCGTTTGCCATCACCGTGCGCCTGCTGGTCGAGGGCATGCTGGGCCTGGCGGTCGATTGGCAACAGATGATGGTGGTGCTGGCCGTGGCCTCGCTGGTCATCGGCAACCTGGCCGCCATTGCGCAGACCAACTTGAAGCGCATGCTGGCCTACTCCACCATCAGCCAGATGGGCTTCATGTTGCTGGGCATGACGGCCGGCGTGGTCAGCGGCAATACGCTGAGCGCGGGCAATGCCTACAGCTCGGCGATGTTCTACGTGGTCACCTACGTCATCACCACGTTGGGCACCTTCGGCCTGATCCTGTTCCTGGCCCGCACTGGTTTCGAGAGCGACGAGATCGTCGACCTCGCCGGCCTGGGCAAGCGCGCACCCTGGCTTGCCGGCATCATGACCATCTTCATGTTCAGCCTGGCCGGTGTGCCGCCGATGGTGGGCTTCTACGCCAAGCTGGCCATCCTGCAGGCGCTGATCACCACCAACCTCACCAGTTACCTGGTGCTGGCCGTGGTGGCGGTGCTGTTGTCGCTGATCGGCGCCTTCTACTATCTGCGCATCGTCAAGGTGATGTACTTCGACGAGCCGCTGGCCACCAATGCCAGCCGGCCGCTGCAGAGCAGGGGCATCAGCGCCTTGCTGGCGGTCAATGGTGCAGCGGTGCTAGGTTTCGGCCTGCTGCCAGGCGGTCTGATGGCGATGTGCCGCGACGCGATACTTCGCGCGCTGGCGACCTGATCGCGATGGCGGGGTCCGGCCCGGGCTGGGTGCTGCCGCTGGCCGGCCCGCACCGCCTGACCATGAACGACGACGAGGCCCTGACCGAGCACCGCCTCAGCGGCGAGCAGGTCTGGCGTGGCCAGTTCCTCGATGTGCGGCGTGACGTCATCGTGCAGCACGGCGGCCATGTCGCCACGCGCGAATACATCGTGCACCCCGGCGCGGTGATGGTGGTGCCCTTGCTCGACGATGGCCGGCTGGTGATGGAGCGGCAGTTCCGCTATCCGGTGGGCCGGGTGCTGCTGGAGTTTCCGGCCGGCAAGCTGGAACCCGGCGAGCTGGTGCAGCGCTGCGCCCAGCGTGAACTGGCCGAAGAAACCGGCTATGTGGCAGGCGAATGGGCCCGCGCCTGCGTCATCCACAACGCCTGCGCCTACAGCGACGAGGGCATCGAGATCTGGTTTGCCCGCAGCCTGCAAGCCGGTGCCCGCCAGCTGGACATCGGCGAGTTGCTCCAGGTGTGCCTGCTGACCGAGCCCGAACTCGATGGCCTAGCCGCCTGCGGCGCGCTCACCGATGTGAAAACGCTGGTCGGCCTGCAGTGGCTGCAGAAGTGGCGTGCCGGCTTGTGGACACTCGACTGGATGGCCCCGGTCTGAGCGCCTGCGGGCAGATAATGATGGCACGATGAAGGTGTTGAACCTGTGCTGCCAGCAAGACCATGCCTTCGAGGGCTGGTTTGCCTCCGAGATTGATTTCCAGGACCAGGCAGCGCGCGGCGTGGTCGAGTGTCCGCTGTGCGGCAGCCCGCAGGTGCACCGCATGCCCAGTGCGCCGCGCCTGAACCTGTCAGGTGCCCGTGCGCCAGCAGATGCCACGGCTGCGGCGCCACTACTTGCCGACAGCGCGCCACACGCCGCCAGCCTGCAGGCGCTGTGGCTGCAGGCGGTGGGGCAGGTGATCAAGAACACCGAGGACGTCGGTGAACGCTTTCCCGAGGAAGCACGCCGCATCCACTACGGTGAATCGCCCAACCGCGGCATCCGGGGCCAGGCCAGCCCGGCGCAGCGCGCCGAATTGGCCGACGAAGGCATCGAGGTGGTGCAACTGCCCATGCCTGCGGCGCTGAAGGGTCCGGCGCATTGATGGGCCACCGGTGGCCGCCGGATGGCTACATCACTTGATTGCGCCACGTGCCCGCGCCAATCCAACTCCATTCAGTTCGGTTCGGTTCGGTTCGGTTGAGACCACCCGGCCGGGATTCAGTCGTCCTTGCGGGTCCAGCGCCTGCTTGATGGTGCGCATCAGCCCCAGCGCCACCGGGCTCTTGCGTGCGGCCATCTCCTGCAGCTTGAGCGCACCCACGCCATGCTCGGCCGAGAACGAGCCGCCCGCCGCCTGCACCGCGTCGTAGACGATGCGGTTGATGGCGGCCTCGTGCGTGGCCAGAAAGTCCAGCGCTGGCACGCCCACTGGGCACTGCACGTTGTAGTGCAGGTTGCCGTCGCCCAGGTGGCCGAAGTTGACCAGGCGCACACCTGCAATGGCCGCGCACAGCGCCGCGTCGGTGTGCTGGCAGAAGGCCGGGATGGCCGACACCGGCAGCGCGATGTCGTGCTTGACGTTCAGGCCTTCTTCGCTCTGGGCCAGCGGGATCGATTCCCGCAGGTGCCACATGGTGGCCGATTGGGCCAGGCTCTCGGCCACCGCCGCGTCGCCGATCAGGCCCTGGTGCAGCGCAGTTTCCAGCAGCGCTTCAAAGCGGCTGCGGGCACTGGCTTGGCCGTCGGTGTCAGCGTATTCCAGCAGCACCGTCCAGGGCGCCGGCGGCAGCGGCTGGGCCAGCTGCGGAAAGTGCTGCCGCACCAGTTGCAGCGAGAAGGAGTTCATCACCTCGAAGCCGGTGAGCCCGGCGCCCAGCCGTGCCTGGGCCAGGCCCAGCAGGGCGATGCATTGCTGCAGTGACGCCGTGCTGGCCAGCGCCGTGAGGCTGGCTGCGGGCTGCGGAAACAGCTTCAGCGTGGCGGCGGTGATGATGCCCAGCGTGCCCTCGCTGCCGATGAACAGGTCGCGCAGGTCGTAACCGGTGTTGTCCTTGCGCAGGCCGCTGAGGCCGTTCCACACCTCGCCCTGGGCTGTCACCACCTCCAGGCCCAGGCACAGCTCGCGGGCGTTGCCATAGCGCAGCACCTGGGTGCCGCCGGCGTTGGTGGCCAGGTTGCCGCCGATGGTGCAGCTGCCCTCGGCTGCCCGGCTCAGCGGGAACAGCAGGCCGGCGTCAGCCGCAGCCTGCTGCACGGCCTGCAGCACCATGCCCGCCTCCACCGTCAGCGTCAGGTTGGCAGTGTCGGTGGCGCGCAGCCGGTTCATGCGCTGCAGGCTCAGCAGCACCTGGGTGCCACTGTCGTCGGGCACACCGCCGCCGACCAGGCCGGTGTTGCCGCCCTGCGGCACGATGGCCACGCCATGCCGGGCACAGGCCTGCACCACCTGCGCCACCTCGGCGGTGTTGCCCGGGCGCACCACCGCCAATGCGCTGCCGTGCCAGCGCTTGCGCCAATCACGTTCCCAGGCCGACAGATCACCATGGTCGGCCCGCGTCAGCACCTGGGCTGCACCCAGCAGGCCGCGCAAGGTGGCGAGCAGCGTGTCGGGCGGGGTGCCGAGCGGGGTGTCGGGCGGGATGGCGGGCAGGCTGCGCATCATGCTTGGGCTTCGCGGGCGGGGTGCTTGAGCCGCCAGCGCACATGCGCTGCGCAGGCGATGAACAGCAGGCTGCACAGCAGCACCTGGCCCCAGGCCAGCCATTCACCGATGCCCAACGGTGCGCCGCTGGGCAGGCCGGTGGCGCGCACGATGCCTTCGGTGAAATACAGCCACACCAGCAGGCTGACCCAGCGGTAGGTGTAGAGCCGGTGCTTCAGCAGCCCGGCCAGCGGGATCACCAGCGGCAGCACCTTGAAGGCCATGAAGCGTGAACCGGTGGGTGCCAGCCACAACTCCCAGGCCAGGCCCAGCAGGATCAGCCCCAGCAGCGACCCCACGGCCACCATCCGGGTGGTCTGCACAAAGGCATGGGCGGGCTGGTTGGCCAGGCCGCTGTCGGTCGATGGAACAGCCGGTTCGGCTGGGGCAGGCGAGGTGGGCACGGCGAACAGACAGAGCGGGCAGGGTGGCGGCTGGCATCATAGTCGGATGACTTCCCCCCTTTCGGCACTGCGGCGTTGGCGGCAGTGGCTGGCCGGGCTGGCCCGGCTGCTGGGGCACTGGCCCTGGTTCGACACCCTGCGCACGCTGCGCCAGCGCCTGCGTGAAGACCACTTGGCGCTCACTGCCGGCAGCCTCACCTTCACCACGCTGATCAGCCTGGTGCCGCTGGTCACGGTGATGCTGGCGGTCTTCACCGCGTTTCCGATGTTCTCGCAGTTTCAGCTGTCGTTGCAGCAGTACTTCGTGCAGACCCTGGTGCCCGACAACATCGCCCGGCCGGTGCTGCTGGCGCTGACCCAGTTTGCCGGCAAGGCCAGCAAGCTGGGCAGCGTGGGCCTGCTGCTGCTGGGCATCACCGCGCTGGCGCTGATGTTGACGATCGACCGCACGCTCAACAGCATCTGGCGCGTGCCCCGCCCGCGCCCGCTGGCGCAGCGCCTGCTGGTGTACTGGGCCGCGCTCACCGTCGGCCCGCTGTTGCTGGGGGCCAGCCTGTCGCTCACCTCGTACGCGCTGTCGGCCTCCCGCGGGCTGGTCAGTGCGCTGCCGGGCGGGCTGGCCCTGTTGATCGACCTGCTGGAATTCAGCCTGCTGGCCACCGGCGTGGCCGCGCTGTTTCGCTATTTGCCTTACACCCATGTGCGCTGGCGCCACGCCTGGGCCGGTGCGGTGTTCGTGGCACTGGGGTTCGAGGTGGTCAAACGTGCGCTGGGCTGGTATGTGCAGTCGGTGCCGGGCTTTTCGATGGTGTATGGCGCCTTTGCCACGCTGCCGATCTTTCTGCTGTGGATTTACCTGTGCTGGCTGATCGTGCTGCTGGGTGCGGTGATCGCGGCCTATGCGCCCAGCCTGGCGATGCGGGTGCTGCGCCGGCCTGATCGTCCGGGAGAGCAATTTGCGCTGGCCGTGGCGCTGCTGCAGGCGCTGGCCGCCGCACGTGCGGCCAACCACCGCGGCCTCAGTGCCGAAGCCTTGGCCGGGCAATTGCGCACCGACCCGCTGCAAATCGAGCCGGCGCTCGACGACCTGCTGGCCCTGGGCTGGTGCGGTCGGCTCGATGAAGACGGCGCCCAACGCCATGTGCTGCTGATCGACCTGGCGGCCACGCCAGCCCAGCCCCTGCTCGACCGGCTGCTGCTGCAGGACCAGGACAGCACCGCGCCGTTCCGCCAGCGCAGTGGCTGGGCCGGCATGTCGGCGGCCGATCTGCTGCGCTGATGGCCAATGCGCTGCGCTGATGGCCGCTCTGCCGCGCGGATGGCCGATCTGCTGCGCTGGTGGTCAATGTGCTGCGCTGCTGGCCGATCAGCCGTGCTGACGCCAGGGCGCGGCGCCAGGGATAATGTGGGGCTCTGTGAACCCGCCCGCCCCAACGGTGCGGCCGCCCCGTCCCGATGCTGCAGCGCGCCCCGCGCGTGAGCCCCGGACAGCGCGCCCCGCCACACCGATCCCGCCCATCACCTACCCTGAATCGCTGCCGGTCTCGGCCCGGCGCGAGGAAATCGCGCGTGCGATGGCCAGCCACCAGGTGGTGATCGTCTGCGGCGAGACCGGGTCGGGCAAGACCACCCAGTTGCCGAAGATCGCCCTGGAACTGGGCCGCGGCCTGGGCGCCGGCGGCAACGGCCTGATCGGCCACACCC
>JBBRJU010000107.1:0-7065 GCA_038218895.1 Burkholderiales bacterium | reverse complement strand
TGCTGGCGCCAAGGGCGATCTGCTCGGGCGTGGTGCCGTGGTGCCTGATGTGCCAGGCTGCCTGCATCGCATAGGTGTCCATGAACAGCGTGCCACCGCCATCCTTGGCGGCGAAGGGCTTGCCGGCTTCTTCACCCGCGGCGGCGTAGTAGGTCATCCAGTCGGCCGGGTCGAGCTGGTCGATGCCACCGTCGAAGATCTCCTGCTGGCGCGCAGCTGCATCGGGCACGCTGTCGGGCATGAAGGTTTTTTCCACCCCCATGGCCAGGCTGAGCGCGGCCGTGCCCGACAACACGTCCTTCCAGGCACCGTGCAGCGCCATGCTGGCGGTGGCGCAGCCACCTTCCACATTCGTCATGCCCACCCGCTCGGGGAACAGGCCATCTTGCACCAGCGGGCTGAAACACACCTGGCCGCGGATGTTGCGCTGGCCCCAGCTGCCCATGCCGCAGTTGCCGAACCAGGCGTTCTCGATCTGCGTGCCATCGGGCAGGCCGGCGTCGGCCAGCACAGCCAGGTAGGCCTCGCGGGTCAGGTCCTTGAAGCTGGCGCCAGGCTGCTTGCCGAAGCGGGTGCAGCTGGTGCCGATCAGGTAGGCGTCGGGCATGGAACTCTCCGGGTTTGGTTCAGGATCTCAGTTCAGGATCACCGGCAGGCGGTACACCCCGCGCATCGCCAGCGCGTCGATCCAGTCGGGCTCGCCGGGGGCACGGGTGATGCGGGCAAAGCGCTGCACCAGGCGGCCGATGCAGCGCTGGCCTTCCAGCCTGGCCAGCGGCGCGCCCATGCAGAAATGCGTGCCGAAGCCGAAGGTGAGGTGGCGGTTGGGTGTGCGGCCCAGGTCCAGCCGATGCGGGTCGGCAAAGGCCCGCGGGTCGCGGTTGGCAGCGTTGGCAAAGCCGAACACCCGGTCGCCCACCCGCAATGTCTTGCCGTCGATCTGGTGCTCCACCTTCACCACCCGGGCCAGGGCATTGCTGGGGCCGTCGTAGCGCAGAAATTCTTCGACCGCGCTGGTGATCAGCACCGGGTCATCGGGGCGCTGCTGCAGGCGCTGCAGTTGCTCGGGGTGGTCCAGCAGCGCATGCATGGCGTTGCCCAGCAAGTGGGTGGTGGTCTCGTGGCCGGCAAACAGCACCAGCATGCAGGTGGCCACCAGTTCGTCTTCGCTGAGCCGACCCTCGTCGTCGCGTGCGGCGATCATGCGGCTGACGAAATCCTCGCCCGGCGCGGCCCGGCGCTGGGCGATCAGGCTGCGGAAGAAGCGCCCCAGCCGCTCGGCCCCACGCCGTGCCGTGGCATGGCGGTCGCCATCGGCCCGGGCACCGCCGATGAAGGCGCGCAACTCGTCGGACGCCTCCTTCAGCTCGGGGAAGGCGCTGTACGGAATGGCCAGCATGTCCATGATCACGTAGGCCGGCAGCGGCGCCGCCACCTGCTGGGCCCAATCGACCGGCACGCCGGTGGGCAACTGGTCCAGCAGATGGTCGACCACCCGGGTCACCGGGCCGTCCAGCGCTTCCAGCGCCTTCAGGTTGAACACGGTGCCCACCAGGCGGCGCAGCCGGGTGTGCTCGGGCGGGTCGCGGAACACCATCCACAACGACATGTAACGCATCACCTCGGCCAGCATGTCGCGGCGCTCGCCCTGCAACTGGGCGTAGAACGGGCGCAGCCGGTCGGGCGACATCGCGTCGGTCAGCAGCATCTGGCGCACGTCGTCGTAGCGCGTCAGCACCCAGGCTTTCAGCGCCGGGCTCCAGTGCACCGGGTCGTCGTCCTGCAGCCGGGCGTACAGCGGGAAGGGGTCGCGCCGCACGGCAGCGTCGGCAGGGTCGTAGGCCAAGGCAGTCATGCAGCGCACCCTAGCGCATGCCAGGCGCCGGCACTGGCCTGCAGGTGACACTGCCCGGCAGCAACGGCTGCAGGCTTTCCCGGCTGGCGTGGCGCGGTGGGCCTGCTAGGCTGGCGCGACCCAGACATCCACCGAGACAGCGGCGACATGGACACCCTTGACGACACCAGTGTGCTGATCCCCGACGTGTTCGAGGTGCACGCCCGCAGCCAGCCCGACAAGGAGGCGGTGGTGTGTGGGGCGGTGCGCCGCAACTGGGGTGATTTCGCCGCCAACATCAACCGCGTGGCCAACGCGCTGAACGCCCGCGGCATCGGCCCCGGCCAGCAGGTGGCGGTGCTGATGGGCAATTCGGTCGAAATCCTGGAGATCATGTTCGGCGTGGTGCGCGCGGGCGCCTGCGTGGTGCCGCTGTCGGGCCTGCTGACCGGCGAGCAACTGGCCACCTTGATCGACGACAGCGACGCAGTGGCGATGTTCGCCACCGGCGATTTCATCGACCGGCTGGGCCCGCACCGCGCCGCCTGCCCCAAGATCCGCGCCGACGGCCTGGTCAGCGTTTTCTGCGATACGCCGGGCTGGCAGGGCTACGCCAGCTTCCTGCAGGGCGCCGCCGCCACGCCGCCGCCGGCCAGCTGCCAGGCGGCGCTGCCGTTCAACATCATCTACAGCTCGGGTACCACCGGCCTGCCCAAGGGCATCGTGCAGACCCACCGCACACGCACCCACTGGGCCATGTTCAACGCCATCGAGCAGGGCATGTCCGAGCACAGCCGGGCGCTGACCACCACCGCGCTGTATTCCAACGGCACCTGGCTGGTGATGTTGCCGGTGCTGTTTGTCGGCGGCACCTGCGTGGTGCTGCCCAGCTTCGACCCGCGCGAATTCCTGGCCACGCTGCAGCGTGAACACATCACCCACACCTTCATGGTGCCGGCGCAGTTCCTGATGGTGCTGGCCCACCCGGATTTCGACAGCTTCGACACGTCGGGCCTGCAAACCCTGCTGTGCGCCGGCTCGCCGCTGCGGCGCGACACCAAGCGCGAGGTGCTGCGCCGCTTCGGCAACAAGCTGATCGAGCTGTATGGCTTCTCCGAAGGCTTCGGCGCCATGCTCAAGCCCAGCCAGCACGTACACCGCTTCGACAGCGTCGGCCGGCCGGTCATCGGCTGCGAGGTCTGCATCCTCGACGACGACGGCAATGTGCTGCCGCCCGGAGAAGTGGGCGAAATCGCCGGCTACGGCGCCGGCATGATGGCGCGCTACCACCGCCGCGATGCTCAGACCGAGGCGCTGATCTGGCGCGATGCCCGCGGTCGCAGCTGGATCCGTTCTGGCGACGTGGGCAAGCTCGACGCCCAGGGCTACATCACCCTGGTCGACCGCAAGAAGGACATGATCATCTCAGGCGGCTTCAACGTCTTCCCGACCGACATCGAGGCCATCGTCGGCGGCCACCCCGATGTGCTGGACGTCACCGTGATCGGCATCCCGCATGAAAAATGGGGCGAGACGGTGCTGGCCCTGGTCATCGCCAAGGCCGGTGTGCAGCCCGACCTGGCCGCCATCGTCGGCTGGGCCAATGAACGGCTGGCGCGCCACCAGCGCCTGGCGGCAGTGGAGTTGCGGGATGAGTTTCCGCGCAACGCGCTGGGCAAGGTGCTCAAGCGCATCCTGCGTGAGCCGTACTGGGCCGGCACCGGCCGGGCGATATGACCCCCCCCCGCAGCGCCTTCGGCGCCCTGGCAGGTCGCGCTGAGCCGGAGACCCAGGCCTTCGGCAGGCCCAAACGGCGTGCCGTTTGTGCCCAGCCTCAGCCGCCCCAGGGGGGCGCCGCCAGCGGCCCGGCAAAGCCGGTTCCGCAGCGGCTGCCTGCCGGCGGTGTCGCAGGCATCGACATGGGCGCGCTGCTGCTGCCGCTGTCCGACCGCCGCAACCGGGTGATGTGGCTCAACAACGATCGCGTGTTCTACGCCGGCCTGCTGGGTGCGGTGAGTGTGCGCACCATGGGTGGCTGGCTGGTCTATGCGTCACTGGGCGCGCCGCTGCGGATTGCGCTGGAAGCCGGCACCAGAACCGGCACCGGCACTGGCGCGGCAGATCCACCGTGGCAAACCGCCCAGCTGGCGGTGGTGCCGCCCTGGGTGCCGCACCGTGTGGCCTGCGATGAGCGCCTGATCTGCAGCATCACCATCGAGCCCGAGACCGTTGACGACAGCGCGCTGCCAGCCTGGCTGCGCCAGCATGCCGGCCCGGTGCCCGGCGGCCACCCCGATGCACTGCCGATGCTGCAACGGGTGCGCGCCGCCCATGCCTGGCTGCGCACCCATGGCCAGCAGGTCTGCTGGCAGACCGCCTGCTTCGACCAGGCGCTGTTCGGCCAGCCGCTGCCACCGCGCCGGGTGGACGCCCGCATCGCCCAGGTGCTGCAGCGCATGCGCGACGATCCGGCCCAGCTGACCACCGCCCTGGATTGCGCGGCCCGCGTGGGCTTGTCGTTCTCGCGCTTCCTGCACCTTTTCAAGGCCGAGGTGGGCACGCCGTTTCGCAGCCTGCGCACCTGGAAGCGCGCCCGCAGCCTGCTGCACCATGTCACCCGGGACACCAACCTGGTGCATGTGGCGCTGGACACCGGCTACCCGGATTCCACCCACTTCAGCCACAGCATCCGGCAGGTGTACGGCCTGAAGCCGCGCGACCTGTTCGCCGGTTCCCGCCAACTCACCGTGCTGGGTGACAGCCCCCCCGCCCGCGCCGCCGCACGGGCCGAGGCCTGGCGCTGAGCGTGTGGCGGCCTGTGGGGCCGCTGGGCCGACGGTCGGCAGCGCTCGCTCGGCTGCTCGGCTGCTGGGTGACTGCGTGGCTGGGTAGCGCACCCCATTTGATGCAGGGCACGCATGCTCCAATCCCCGGGCGCTGCATGGCAGGGCGTTGATCTGCCGCAGACCGGAGCTTGCACCGGTGCATCTCAATGGCGGCTCGTGGGCCATTTGTGCTGGCACGTCGGCAGCGCCGGCCCGCCGAGGAGACTGCCATGCCCCGTCGTCGACCTGCCGTGCCCGCTTCCACATCGGATGCCACGCCCATGCCTGCCAAGCCCACCCAGCACACCGCGCCCGCCGGGCCCGCCCCAGCCGCCAGTCGGGTGGCTGATGCCCGTGGCGGCATCCGCCTGCTGGTCGATGGCACCCGCCACGTCACGGGTCTGGTGGGCGCACTGCATGGCCAGATCCAGCGCCTGGCCCCGCCCCTGCGCCGCCGTGATTGGCTGGACGCCGACCCGCGCGGCCCGGCCGAGCAGGATGATCTGCCCACCGCCCGCGGCCTCACCGGCCTGGTCTACCGCAGCATCCAGGGCACCACCCGCCTGGTGGGCGACGGGCTGGACGGCCTGCTGGCGCCGTTCGACCGCGCACTCGGCGCTGGCGCCGCGCCATCACCGCGGCGCGACGCCCTGGTGGCTGCGCTCAATGGTGTGCTGGGCGACCACCTGTTGCACAGCGGCAACCCCTTGGCGCTGCCGTTCCAGTTGCGCCAGTGCGGCCGGCCACTCGCCGCCGCAGCACTGGGTCCGCAGGCGCCCGGCCGGGTGCTGCTGCTGCTGCACGGCCTGTGCATGAGCGACACCGGCTGGTGCCGCAACGGCCATGACCACGGCCAGGCCCTGGCCCCCGCGCTGGGCGCGGCACCGGTTTACGCTTTCTACAACAGCGGCCTGCACATCAGCCACAACGGCCTGGCACTGTCGCAGGCCCTGGAGGCGCTGGTGCGTGACTGGCCGGTGCCGCTGACCCGGCTCGACATCGTGGGCCACAGCATGGGCGGCCTGGTGGCGCGCAGCGCACTGGCGCAGGCGGCCGCAGCCGGCCACACCTGGCCGGCGCGGCTGCAGTCGCTGGTGTTTCTGGGCACGCCGCACCATGGCGCGCCGCTGGAGCGCGCCGGCAACTGGCTGCACCGGGTGATGGACCTGAGCCCCTATGCCGCACCGTTCACCCGGCTGTCACGGCTGCGCAGCCAGGGCATCACCGACCTGCGCCACGGCAACCTGCTCGACGCCGACCGGCAGGGCCGCAGCCGCTATGACGGCGCCGACCACCGCACGCCGGTGCCGCTGCCGGCAGGCGTGCAGGCCTGGGCGATAGCCAGCACCGCAGGCAGCCCGGGCCAGCGTGGCTCGATGGTGAGCGATGGCCTGGTGCCGGTCGAGAGCGCCCTGGGCCACCACCGTCGCCCGGCCATGCGCCTGAACCTGCCGGCCGACCACACCTGGACTGGCCACGGCATCCACCACCTGGACCTGCTGAGCGACCCGCTGGTGTTCAGGAAGCTGCTCGGCTGGCTGCAGCACTGACGTGTCTGTTGATGATGGGCCCAGGTTGATATGCACACGTTGATGCGCCGATGTTGATGTGTCGGTGGACCCCTGTGGATGTGCGCAGCTTCACACGCGCCTGTCGACATGCGGCTCTGTTCGCGTTTCGTATTGATTGGGGTTGGCGCGTCGCGCGGAAAGCTGCTCTAAACGAGCGCCACAATGTAGCTACATTGTGGTACTATGCCAGCCACTGAAGGAGTTGACCATGTTGACCGTTGATGTTCGTTCCCGCGTCGAGCCCGAGCTCAAGCGTGAAGCCGCTGCCGTCTTGAAGGCTGCGGGCCTGGACGTGAGCACCGCCATCCGCCTGTTCCTGCGCAGCGTTGTCGAAAAGGGCGGGCTCCCGATGGACCTGCCTCGCGTCAACCCCGCCACCTTGGCCGCCATCCGCGACGCCAAGGCTGGCAAGACGACGCGCACAACGCTTGAGCACTTCTGAGCGTGCCACGTACGCTCGACGAGACCAGCCACTTCAAGCGAGACAAGAAGCGCATCAAAGGCTCTGGCCGCTACGACTGGGACAAGATGCGCGACGTCGTCAAGGAGCTGATGAACGACCGCCCGCTGGACCCGAAGCATCGTGACCACGCGTTGTCGGGTGAGTACGCGGGCGTCCGGGAATGCCACGTCGAGCCGGACTGGCTACTTATCTACGACAAGGATGGGACGCTTCGGGGCGGCTCCCTCAAGCTCATCCGCACCGGGTCGCACAGCGAGCTCTTCTAGCGGTTGATGATTTGCCGGCCCAGGCCGGACACGATGAAGTGTTCGGGCTTTGCGCCATCTCCGAGCCACTCCCAAACACGCATCCAGGTCAGGTAGTTGGGGAGGT
>JBBRJU010000106.1:0-7110 GCA_038218895.1 Burkholderiales bacterium | reverse complement strand
GTCGCGTTCATCGCGTTCATGCTGTTCCAGTACGTGGGTGACCCGGTCACCAACCTGATGGGCCAGGACGCCACCGCCGAGCAGCGCGCCCGGTTGCGTGCCGAGCTCGGGCTGGACCAGCCCTTCATCCTGCAGTTCGCCTATTTCATCGGCAATGCGGTGCAGGGTGATTTCGGCATCAGCCTGCGCCAGGGCCGCAAGGTGTCGGCGCTGATCGCCGAGCGCTTTCCGGCCACGCTGGAACTGGCGGCGGTGGCAGCAGTCATTGGCCTGGCACTCGGCGTGCCCCTGGGTGTGTACGCGGCGCTGCGGCGGGGCAAGATCATGTCGCAACTGGTGATGACCGTGTCGTTGCTGGGGGTGTCGCTGCCCAACTTTTTGATCGGCATCCTGCTGATCCTGGTGTTCTCGGTGCTGCTGAACTGGCTGCCCAGTTTCGGCCGCGGTGACGTGGTGATGGTCGGCGGCATGAGCTTCGGCCTGCTCACCTGGGACGGCATCAAGCACCTGTTGCTGCCGGCCTTCACGCTGGCGCTGTTCCCGATGGCGCTGGTGCTGCGCCTGGTGCGCAGTGAAATGCTGGAAGTGCTGCGCACCGACTACATCAAGTTCGCCCGCGCCCGGGGGCTGCCCGACCGCAGCGTGTACTTCGGCCATGCGCTGAAGAACACGCTGGTGCCGGTGATCACCATCGCCGGCCTGCAACTGGGCGGCATCATCGCCTTTGCCATCATCACCGAGACGGTGTTCCAGTGGCCCGGCATGGGCCTGCTGTTCATCCAGGCGGTGCAGTTTGCCGACATCCCGGTGATGGCAGCCTACCTCTGCCTGATCGCGCTGATCTTCGTGGTCATCAATCTGGCCGTCGACCTGCTGTATTTCGCGGTCGACCCGCGTCTGCGCATCGAGCGCGCGGGGGGCCACTGATGGCCAAGACACCGTCCACGGCGCTGGCACCCACGGCCGGCGCGCTGGCGCGTTTCTTCGACGGCGACGTGTGGCACAGCTTCAAGCAGTCGCCCACTGCGATGGTGGCTGCCGCCATCGCGCTGGTGTGCGTGGTCTGCGCGGTGTTTGCGCCGTGGCTGGCGCCACACAACCCGCAAGACCTGGCGTCGCTGCAGCTGATCGATGCCCGACTGCCGCCGGCCTGGGTGGCCGACGGCCAGGTGCGCTACCCGCTGGGCACCGACGACCAGGGCCGCGACATCCTGTCGGCGCTGATGTATGGCGCGCGCATCTCGCTGCTGGTGGGGCTGGCGTCGGTGGTGCTGAGCGTGGTGCTCGGCGTCGGCCTGGGCCTGCTGGCCGGCTTTGTGGGCGGCCGCATCGACAGCTTCATCATGCGGGTGTGCGACGTGATGCTGTCGTTCCCCGCCATCCTGGTGGCGCTGCTGATCGACGGCGTGGGCCGTGCGGTGTTTCCGAATGCGCACGAGACGCTGGCCTTCACGGTGCTGATCCTGGCGATCTCGCTCACCGGCTGGGTGCAATACGCCCGCACGGTGCGTGGCAGCACCCTGGTCGAGCGGCAGAAGGACTACGTGCAGGCCGCGCGGGTGATCGGCGTGTCGCCGCTGCGCATCATGCGCCGGCATGTGCTGCCCAATGTGCTGGGGCCGGTGCTGGTGCTGGCCACCATCCAGATCGCCTCGGCCATCATCACCGAGGCCACGCTGTCGTTCCTGGGCGTGGGTGTGCCGCCCACCTCACCGTCGCTGGGCACGCTGATCCGCGTGGGCCAGGACTTTCTGTTCTCGGGCGAGTGGTGGATCACCATCTTCCCCGGCCTGGTGCTGGTGATGATCGCGCTGAGCGTGAACCTGCTGGGCGACTGGCTGCGTGATGCGCTCAACCCACGGCTGCGCTGAGCCATGACCCAACCCTTGCTTGAAGTTCGGCACCTGCGGGTGGAATTTCCCACCCGTCGCGGCACGCTGCTGGCGCTGGACGATGTGTCCTTCACCATCGCCCCGGGCGAGATCCTGGGTGTGGTGGGTGAATCAGGTGCGGGCAAGAGCCTCACCGGCGCGGCCATCATCGGCCTGCTGGAGCCGCCCGGCCGGGTGGCCGGCGGGCAGATCCTGCTGGACGGCCAGCGCATCGACAACCTGCCGGCCGATGCGATGCGCAAGATCCGCGGCAAGCGCATCGGCGCGATCTTTCAAGACCCGCTCACGTCGCTAAATCCGCTCTACACCATCGGCCGGCAACTCATCGAGACCATCCAGGTGCATCTGGGGCTGGGCGCTGCGGCGGCGCGCCAGCGTGCCATCACGCTGTTGCAGAGCACCGGTATCCCGGCGGCCGAGCAGCGCATCGACCAGTATCCGCATCAGTTCAGCGGCGGCATGCGCCAGCGGGTGGTGATTGCGCTGGCGCTGGCGGCGCAGCCGGCGCTGATCGTGGCCGACGAGCCCACCACCGCGCTGGATGTGTCGATCCAGGCGCAGATCATCGCCCTGCTCATGACGCTGACCAAGGAGCAGGGCGCGGCGGTGATGCTGGTGACGCACGACATGGGCGTGATCGCCGAGGCCTGCGACCGGGTGGCGGTGCTGTACGCCGGCCGGGTGGTGGAGATCGGCCCGGTGGCCGACGTGATCCACCGGCCGGCCCACCCCTACACCGTGGGTCTGATGGGCTCGATCCCGGCCATGGACGAAGAGCGTGAACGCCTGATGCAGATCGACGGCGCCATGCCCCGGCTCGACGCCATCCCCGCCGGCTGCGCCTTCAACCCGCGCTGCCCGCAGGTGATGGACCGCTGCCGCAGCCAGCGGCCGGATTTGCTGCCGGCCGGCGCCACCCGCGCGGCTTGCTGGCTGCATGACAGCAAGGTGGTGGCATGACGGCGGACCAAATGCCGGGCCGCTCCCAAGCCGGTCGTCAGACGCATGCGTCTGACCCCCTCGGGGGATCGCCCGGCGTACCCGACGGGCGAGGGGCCAATCCTCTTGTCGAGGTGAAAGGCCTGGCCAAGACCTTCGATGTGTCGGCCCCCTGGCTCAACCGGGTGCTCGAACGCCAGCCGCGGCGCTTCGTGCATGCGGTCGATGGTGTCAGCTTCGCCATCCCGCGCGGCACCACGCTGGCCCTGGTCGGTGAATCAGGCTGCGGCAAGAGCACGGTGGCGCGGCTGCTGGTCGGCCTGTATGCGCCCACCCGCGGCACGGTGGTGTTTGACGGCATCGACACGGCGGCCACCTTCGCGTCGCCCGGTGCGCGCGCCTTGCGCAAGCGCATGCAGATGATCTTCCAGGACCCGTATGCCAGCCTGAACCCACGCTGGACGGTGCGCGACATCGTCGGCGAGCCGCTGCGCGAGCACGGCCTGGCGATGACCGAGCCCGAACTGGAAGCCAAGGTGGCGGCGCTGCTGGCCCAGGTGGGCATGGCGGCGGCCGACATGGAGAAGTTTGCGCACCAGTTTTCGGGCGGGCAACGCCAGCGCATCAGCATTGCGCGGGCGCTGGCCACCGAGCCAGAGTTCCTGATCTGCGACGAGCCCACGTCGGCGCTCGACATGTCGGTGCAGGCCCAGGTGCTCAACATCATGAAGGACCTGCAGCGCCAGCGCGGGCTCACCTACCTGTTCATCTCGCACAACCTGGCGGTGGTGCGGCATGTGGCCGACAGCGTAGGCGTGATGTACCTGGGCCGGCTGGTGGAACTGGCGCCGCGGCGCTTGCTGTTTTCGGCGCCACGCCACCCGTACACCCGCATGCTGCTGGACGCGATCCCCGACATTGCGATGACCGGCCGCCAGCGCACGCCGGTGCAGGGCGAGGTGCCCAACCCGTTGAATCCGCCCAGCGGCTGCGCCTTCCACCCGCGCTGCCCGCATGCCAATGCCCGCTGCAGCAGCGAGCGGCCGGAGCTGGTGGATTTTCAAGGCATGCGCATCGCCTGCCATGCCGTCACGGAAGGACGCATCTGAGCATGCGCTGGGGCGCACGGGTGATGGCCGTCGCGAGCGCATCGAGGTCGCATGGAGGCGCGCAGCAGGCCATCGGCACCGCAGGCAGCGCCGATGCGAGTTCGGCCTGCGCAGCAGGCAAGCGCCTAGGCGCCGGGCAGGATTTCGTCGCGGAACAGGTCGGCCACCGTCTCACGGCGGCGGATCAGCATGGCCTGGCCGTTGTCGACCAGTACCTCGGCCGCGCGCGGGCGGGTGTTGTAGTTGCTGGCCATCGACATGCCGTAGGCGCCGGCCGACAGCACCGCCAGCACGTCGCCGGGCTGCACCGCCAGCGCGCGGTCGTGGCCCAGCCAATCGCCCGATTCACACACCGGGCCCACCACGTCCCAGGTGATCGGCGCCTCGGGGCGCAGTCGGCAGGGCACGATGCCCATCCAGGCCTGGTACATCGCCGGGCGGGCCAGGTCGTTCATCGCCGCGTCGACGATGCAGAAGTTCTTGCCACCGTCGTCCGCCTGGCCGGGCTTGAGCACCAGTGCCTCGGTCAGCAGCACGCCGGCATTGCCCACCAGGGAACGACCGGGCTCCAGCAGCACTTTGCGGTGGCCATGGCCGCGGCTGTCGATGCGCGCCAGCAACTGGCCCACCAGCAGGTCGGCCGCCGGTGGTTGCTCGTCGGTGTAGGTGATGCCCAGGCCGCCGCCCATGTCGATGTGGGCGATCGGGATGCCGTCGACCTCCACCTGTTGCACCAGGTCGAGCAGGCGGTCGAGCGCGTCGAGGTAGGGCGCGGTGGTGGTGATTTGCGACCCGATATGGCAGTCGATGCCCACCACGCGGATGCCCGGCAGCGTGGCGGCACGGCGGTACAGCGCGCGCGCCGCGCCATGCGCCACGCCGAACTTGTTGTCCTTCAGGCCGGTGGAGATGTAGGGGTGGGTCCGGGCGTCGACATCGGGGTTGACGCGCAGGCTGATGGCGGCCGTCTTGCCCATCGCGCTGGCCACGGCCGACAAGGTGTCGAGCTCGGCCGGGCTTTCGACATTGAAGCAGTGCACGCCGGCATGCAGCGCCAGGCGCATCTCGTCGGGCCGCTTGCCCACGCCGGAAAACACCACCTTGGCCGGGTCGCCCCCGGCGGCGACGACCCGCGCCAGTTCACCGGCCGACACGATGTCGAAGCCCAGGCCCAGGTCGGCAAAGGTCTTCAGCACCGCCAGGCTGCTGTTGGCCTTCATCGCATAACACAGCAGGTGCGGGCGGCCGGCCAACGCGCGCTGGTAGGCGGTGGCGGCGTCGCGCATTGCGTTGCGTGAATAGACATAGAGCGGCGTGCCGAACTCGGCGGCCAGGTCGGCCAGTTTCACGCCATCCAGCCACAGATCAGCACTGCGGCGGGCCAGATGCGGCGCGCCGGGCAGGGGGTCGAGGGTCATTGGATGGGCGCGGAGGCGGCGCCAGCCGGAGGTTTGGGCAGCGGGGTTTGTGGTGTCAACGGGCCTTTCTGGCCACATCCAGACACAGCCAAGGCGCCACAAAGCAGCACCAGCAGCAGGGCGGCCCGGCTCGCTAAACTCGATTGCAATTCCATCACCGGATTCTATCGACCATGACATCGGCCACCCCTGCAGCAACCCCGGCCGCCGCGCCCTTGACCGACGGTGAATTTCACCGCCTGTCGCATGCGGTGCTGGCCGCCATCGAGGCCACGGTCGACCGCTGGCTCGACACCGACGTGGTCGACATCGACAGCCAGCGCAGTGGCGGCCTGCTGCAGCTGAGCCTGCCCGGTGGCAGCAAGATCATCCTGAACACCCAGCCGCCGCTGCACGAGATCTGGCTGGCGGCGCGTGCGGGTGGCCACCATTACCGCTTGGTGGGTGCCGCCGGGGCGGGCCAGTGGCTGGACACCCGCGACGCCACCGAGTTCTTCGCTGCGCTGTCGCAGCACGCCAGTGCCCAGGCCGGGCTGGCCCTGCGCTTCGAGCCGCCGGTGCCCAGCCCAGCCACTACCTGAACAGGTCGAGGATGCTCTTGCGCTCGCCCTCGGTGGGTGGGTCGGGCAGCTTGTCTTCCAGGCCCACGCTGCTGATGCCGGCGCCGCCGCTGAATTCGTCGAACACCCAGTCGCCGCCCTGCTGCACCAGGCCTTCGGGCACGTCTGCCACCTGCGGCGGCAGGCTGCGCAAGGCGTGGGCCATGTATTCGATCCACACCGGCAGGGCCAGGCCGCCGCCGGTTTCGCGGTCGCCCAGCTTGCGCGGGGTGTCGTAGCCGATCCACACCACCGCAGCCAGGTTGGGCTGGTAGCCGGCGAACCAGGCGTCCATCGCATCATTGGTGGTGCCGGTCTTGCCGGCCAGGTCCATGCGCTTGAAGCTGGCATACACCTTGGCGGCCGTGCCGGAGCGCGCCACCTCGCCCAACAGCTGGTTCATCACGAAGGCGTTGCGGGCGTCGATGGCGCGCATCGATTCGTCGATCACTGCCGGCGTGCTCTGCTGCAGCACGCGGCCCCTGTTGTCGGTGATGCGGGTGATCAGCACCGGGTTGACGCGGTAGCCGCCATTGGCAAACACGCTGTACGCACTGGCCATCTGCAGCGGCGTGACCGAGCCGGCGCCGAGTGCCATCGTCAGGTAGGCCGGGTGCTTGTCGGCCTCGAAGCCGAAGCGGGTGATCCAGTCTTGTGCAAACTGCACGCCGGTGGCGCGCAGCACGCGGATCGACACCATGTTCTTCGACTTGGCCAGCGCCGTCTTCAGCGGCATCGGGCCGTCGAACTTGCCGTCGTAGTTCTTCGGCTCCCAGGGCTGGCTGCCGGTGGTGCCGGCGTCGAAGAACAGCGGCGCGTCGTTCACCACGGTGTTGGGCGTGAAGCCGCGCTCCAGCGCCGCCGAGTAGATGAAGGGCTTGAAGCTGGAGCCCGGCTGGCGCCAGGCCTGGGTGACATGGTTGAACTTGCTCTTGCCGAAATCGAAGCCACCCACCAGCGCGCGGATGGCGCCGGTGCGCGGCTCCATCGCCACGAACGCGCCTTCCACCTCGGGCTGCTGGGTCAATGTCCAGTCGCCCTTGGGGCCGCGCACCGCGCGCACCACCGCGCCGCGGCGGATCTGCTTCTGTGCCTCGGCGTTGTCGGCCAGGCCGCTGGTCACCGGCTTCAGGCCGTCACCGGTGACGGTGAT
>JBBRJU010000105.1:0-7151 GCA_038218895.1 Burkholderiales bacterium | reverse complement strand
TTCGCCGTCACCGACCAGGGGCCCGGCCTGCCCGATGAAGTGATCGCCCGGCTCTACGAGGCGTTCTTCTCCACCAAGGCAGAGGGCATGGGCATCGGCCTGTCGCTCTGCCGGTCGATCGTCGAGAGCCACCGCGGCCGGATCAAAGCGCAAAACCTCTACAATGGCGCGGTTGTAACGGGGTGTCGGTTTGCCTTCACCCTTCCTGTGGAAACCTCCGCACGGCACGAGGAGCCAACGCTGTCCCATCGCCCCGATGACACCGCGCTCGACGCCGAGACCTCCGTCGACAAACTGGCCACCGCCAAAATCTCCCCATGAGCCTGATTCCCAAGAAGGGCACGGTCTACGTTGTCGATGACGACGAGGCTGTGCGTGATTCCCTGCAGTGGTTGCTGGAAGGCAAGGATTACCGCGTCAAGTGCTTTGATTCGGCCGAGTCGTTCCTGTCGCGCTTCGACCCGCGCGAAGTGGCCTGCCTGATCGCCGACATCCGCATGGACGGCATGAGCGGCCTGGAACTGCAAGACCGCCTGCTGGAGCGCAAGAGTCCGCTGCCGGTGGTGTTCATCACCGGCCATGGCGACGTGCCGATGGCCGTCACCACGATGAAGAAAGGCGCGATGGATTTCATCGAGAAGCCTTTCAAGGAGGATGAGCTCATCGGCCTGGTCGAGCGCATGCTGGACCAGGCGCGCAGCGCCTTCAGCCAGCACCAGGAACAGGCCAGCCGGGATGCGCTGCTCAGCCGCCTGACCACCCGCGAGGCACAGGTGCTCGAGCGGATCGTGGCTGGCCGCCTGAACAAGCAGATCGCCGACGACCTGGGCATCAGCATCAAGACGGTAGAGGCGCACCGCGCCAACATCATGGAAAAGTTGAACGCCAACACCGTGGCCGACCTGCTGAAGATCGCCCTGGGCGCCAACAACAATAGCAGCAGCAACGCGAACAACGCCAGCGGCAGCGCTGCCAAAGTCTGATCATCCCCTGCCTGCGCCACCCGTTCCGTACCAGGCCGCTGCCACCCAGCGGCCTGGTTTGTTTTTGGAGAGCCCCCCGCCCATGCCCGCCCAACTGATCAGCGGCACCGCGCTGTCGCAGCAGATCCGCGCCGACGTGGCCCGCCGTGCTGCGGCACTCACCGCCCGCGGCGTGCGGCCCGGCCTGGCCGTCATCCTGGTGGGCGACGACCCGGCCTCGGCGGTGTACGTGCGCAACAAGGTCAAGGCCTGTGCCGAGGCCGGCTTCCATTCGGTGCTGGAACAGTACGCCGCCACGCTGGGCGAAGCCGACTTGCTGGCGCGCATCCGGGCGCTGAACGACGACCCCGCAGTCCACGGCATCCTGGTGCAGATGCCGCTGCCCAGGCACATCACCCCGCAGCGGGTGATCGAGACGATTTCCACCGCCAAGGATGTGGACGGTTACTCGGTGCAGAGCGCCGGTGACCTGATGGCCGGCCTGCCGGGCTTTCGCCCCTGCACACCCCTTGGCTGCATGCAACTGATCGCATCCACCGGCATCGACCTGCGTGGCAAGCATGCGGTGGTGATCGGCCGCAGCAACACCGTGGGCAAGCCGATGGCCCTGCTGCTGCTGCAGGCCAACGCCACCGTCACCATCTGCCACAGCGCCACCCCCGACCTGGGCCTGTTCACCCGCCAGGCCGATGTGGTGGTGGCAGCCGTGGGCCGGCGCAACACCGTCACTGCCGACATGGTCAAGCCCGGCGCGGTCGTCATCGACGTGGGCATGAACCGCAATGACGAAGGCAGGCTCTGCGGCGATGTCGATTTTGCCGGCGTCAGCGCGGTGGCCGGCTGGATCACCCCGGTACCCGGTGGCGTGGGCCCGATGACAATCACGATGTTGCTGGTCAACACCCTGGAATCCGCCGAACGCGCCACCATCTGAACCGGATGTGTGTCCGCCGCCCTGGAAGAAAGTGACCCCATGCACAACCCCCTGCTCTCCTCCGCCCCGTTGCCCGAATTTGCCGCCATCCGGCCAGAGCACTTGGGCCCCGCGCTCGACGTGCTGCTGCCCGCTGCCGACGCCGCGCTGGAGCGCGCGGTCGACGCTGCGGTGCCGGCCGACTACGACGCGCTGTCGGCCGTGCTGGACGTGCCGCTGGAGCGGCTGTCACGCGCCTGGGCGTCGGTCAACCACCTGAACGCCGTGGCCAATACGCCCGCGTTGCGCGAGGCCTACAACGCCAACCTGGCCCGGGTGACCGAATTCCACACCCGGCTGGGCGCCGACGAGCGGCTGTATGCCAAGTACAAGGCCGTGGCGGCCAGCGGCGCCGCCCTGACCGCCGAACGCCGCCAGGCACTGGACCACGCGATCCGCGATTTTGTGCTGTCGGGCGCCGAGCTGCAGGGTGACGCCCGCACCCGCTTTGCCGCCATCCAGGAGCGCAGCGCCGAGCTGGGCCAGCACTACGGCGAGCATGTGCTCGACGCCACCGACGGCTACACCCTGACCGTGCCCACCGAGCGCCTGGCCGGCGTACCGGCCGACGTGCTGCAGCAGACGGCCGAGGCGGCCCAGGCCAAGCGCGAGACCGGGCACCTGCTCAGCCTGCACATGCCGGTCTACCTGCCGGTGATGCAGTACGCCACCGACCGCGCGCTGCGCGAGCAGCTCTACCAGGCCTATGCCACGCGCGCCAGCGAACTGGGCCCGGCCGAACGCGACAACGGCCCGCTGATGACCGAACTGCTGCAGCTGCGCCAGGAAGAGGCGGCGCTGCTGGGCCAGCCCAGCTATGCCCACCTGTCGCTGGTGCCGAAGATGGCCGAATCACCCGACCAGGTGCTGGGCTTCCTGCGCGACCTGGCACGGCGCGCGCGCCCGCACGCCGAGCGCGACCTGGCCGAACTGAAGGCCTTTGCCGCCGCGCAGCTGGGCCTGCAGGACTTGCAGGCATGGGACTTCGCTTATGGGTCCGAAAAGCTCAAGGAGGCGCGCTATGCCTTCAGCGAGCAGGCGGTCAAGCAGTACTTCACCGAGCCCAAGGTGCTGGAAGGCCTGTTCCACATCATCGAAAGCCTGTTCGATGTGTGCATCCGGCCCGACGCGGCCGAGGTGTGGCACCCCAGCGTGCGCTTCTACCGCATCGAGCGCCAGGCTCCCAGCGGCCCGGGCGACGCCGCACCGCAGCTGGTGGGCCAGTTCTACCTCGACCCCTATGCGCGCGCTGGCAAGCGGCCCGGCGCCTGGATGGACGTGGTGCGTGGCCGCTGGCAGCGGCCCGACGGCCAGGGCCTGCAGACACCGGTGGCCCAGCTGGTGTGCAACTTTGCCGCCCCGGTGGGAGACAAGCCCGCGCTGCTGACGCACGACGACGTCATCACCCTGTTCCATGAGTTCGGCCATGGCCTGCACCACATGCTGACCCAGGTTGACGAACTGGCGGTGGCCGGCATTTCCGGCGTGGAATGGGACGCAGTCGAGCTGCCCAGCCAATTCATGGAGAACTTTTGCTGGGAATGGGCTGTGCTGTCACGCATGACGGCGCATGTGGACACCGGCGAGGCCCTGCCGCGCGCGCTGTTCGACCGCATGCTGGCGGCCAAGAACTTCCAGAGCGGGCTGATGACTCTGCGCCAGATCGAGTTTTCATTGATCGACATGCGCCTGCATGCCGAGACCGGAGCCCATGCGCAGGTGCAGGCCGTGGTCGATGGTGTGCGTGCCGAGGTGGCGGTCAACCCGCCGCCGGCGTTCAACCGCTTCCAGCACAGTTTCTCGCACATCTTTGCCGGTGGATACTCGGCCGGCTATTACAGCTACAAGTGGGCTGAAGTGCTGTCGGCCGACGCCTTTGCCGCCTTCGAAGAGCAGGGTGTGTTCAACCCCGAGGTGGGCCAGCGCTTCCGGCGCGAGATTCTGGAAGCCGGCGGCAGCCGCCCGGCCATGGCCAGCTTCAAGGCTTTTCGCGGCCGCGAGCCCAGCATCGACGCCCTGCTGCGCCACCAAGGCATGGTCGATTGATCGGCCCCCGAATTGCCACGCGCACTTGCGTTAGATTCGGGTGCATGCGGCTGCAAAACTTCCTCCTGCTCGGCGTGGCGTTCAGCGCCGTCGGGCCCGCGCTGGCCCAGTACAAGGTGGTGGGCCCCGACGGCAAGATCACCTACACCGACCGGCCCGTGGCCGCCCCGCCCGGCGGCCAGGTGCAGCCGATGCGCGCAGGCACCGCCGTTGCGCCACCTGCTGCCGCACCACTGCCACTGGAGCTGCGCAACGTGGCTGCACGCTTCCCGGTCACGCTGTACACCAGCCCCGACTGCCAGCCCTGCGACAGCGGCCGGTTGCTGCTGCAGCAGCGCGGCATTCCATTTGCCGAACGGGTGGTCAGCAGCGATGACGACACCGCCGCGCTGCAGCGCATCACCAACGGGCGCACGGTGCCGTCGCTGACCGTCGGCGGACAGGCACTGCGCGGTTTCCTGGACACCGACTGGCAAGCCACGCTCGACCTGGCCGGCTACCCGAAGGAATCGAAGCTGCCACGCAGCTGGTCAGCCGGCCCGGCCACGCCCCTGGTGGCGCGGGCGCCAGCGCCAGATGCGGCGCAGCCGGCACGGCCTGCCGCACCGCCACCCGCCGCGCTGGAACCGGCGACCGCAGGCAGCGGCATCCGGTTCTAACTATCCCGGCGGTGGCTGCACGACCGCCGGTGGGCTGATCACCCGCCGCAGCCCGTGCACCGCCCAGCTGCCGCCGCCCACGGCTGCGCCCATCAACCAGAACACCGCCGCCGGCCCCAGTGCCGTGCCAGCCAGGCCGAAAGCCAGCGGCATCACGCTGCTGCTGAAGTTGATCGTCATCGAGCGGATGGCGATGGCTTCACCGTGCCGGTCGGGTGGCGTCATCTGGTGCAAGGTGCTCATGATCATCGGCTGCACTGCGCCCAGGGCCAGGCCCAGCAAGGTGGCGCAGCCGGCCATCAGCCAGGGCGTATCGGCAAACGGGTAGATGGCGAACACACCAGCGGTCATCACCATCGCGGCGCGCAGCACCGTCACCTCGCGCAGGCGGTGCGCCAGCATCGGAATGGCGAATCGCACCACGGTGACGGCGGCGGTGAAGACGCCCAGCACCAGGCCAATGGTGCTGGCGCTGTAGCTGCGGGCATGGCCCAGCACCGGCACCGCAAAGCTGTGCACATCCCAGCTGGCAGACAGCAGCCAGTTGATGAACAACAGGCGCTTGAGCCCCGGCGTGGCCAGCAAGGCCCAGCGGCTGGTGCCGGCCGGCCGCGCCGTTGCCGGCACCTGGCGCGCCTGCACCGGCACCTGCCGCAGCACCCACACCGCCACCAGCGGCATGGCCAGCAGCGCGGCATAGGCCGCCGCATACCCACCCAGGTCGATCAGGAAACCGGCCGTCACCGGCCCCAGCACATTGGCGCCAGAAAACGCCATGCCCAGCCAGCTGAACACCCGCATGCGCTCGGTGCTGTTGCTGGCCAGCAGGCCGGCGGCGCGCAGCACCACGATCACACCCACATTGGTGCCCGCGCCTGACGCGGCTGCGGCCAGGCATTGCAGGCCGAACTGCCACCAGCCCGGCAACCAGCAGGCGGCCAGTGCGCACGCCACGCCGAAGATGCTGAGCCCCACCGCCAGCCATTGCGGCCGGTGGTAGCCATGGCGGTCGGCCATGCGCCCGGCGGGCATCGCGATCAGCACCGGCAGCGCGGCGAACAGCGCCAGCAGCACACCCACCGCCCAGGCGCTGTGGCCGGCCTCCAGTGCCTGCAGCGGCGCGGCCATGCGCTGGCCCGCCATGGCCGCATGCAGCGCGATCTGGCCCACCATCAGCAGCACCAGCTGCCGGGATTGCCCGGGCGGGCCGGCGGGGGTGTCGGGGGTGGCGCGGGGATCGGGGGTGGCGGCCACGTTCATGGGGCCGACTCGCCCCCGGCGTCGGCGTCGTCGGCGTCATCGATCTGCAGGCCGGGCAGCAACTGCTGCACCTTGTGCTCGGGCAGCAGCTCCACCGTACGCAGCTGGCGTGCCATGGCGCGGGTGCGCACCTCTGCCTGGTCGATGGTCTTGCTGGCTTCGTCAAGCTTCTTCTTGGTCTTGGCCAGCACATCGCCGAACTTGCCGAACTCGGTCTTGACCGCGCCCAGCACCTCCCACACCTCGGCGCTGCGCTGCTCCAGCGCCAGCGTGCGAAAGCCCATCTGCAGGCTGGTGAGCGTGGCCAGCAGCGTGGTGGGGCCGGCCAGGGTGATCTTGTGCTCGCGCTGCAGCGCCTCCATCAAGCCGGGGCGGCGCAGGGCCTCGGCATACAGGCTCTCGGTGGGCACGAACAGAATCGCGAAATCAGTGGTGTGGGGCGCGGCGATGTACTTCTGCCGGATGGTCTTGGCCTCCAGCCGGAACTGCAGCTCGATGGCCTTGCCTGCCGCCTCGACCGCCGGCACGTCGGCACGCTCTTGCGCATCCAGCAGGCGCTCGTAATCTTCACGCGGAAACTTGGCATCGATCGGCAGCCACAGCGGCGGGCCGCCTGACGGCCCGTGGCGCCCCGGCAGGCGGATGGCAAATTCCACCCGTGCGCCGCTGCCGGGCACCGTCTCCACGTTGGCGGCGTATTGCTCGGGCGTGAACACCTGCTCCAGCAGGCCGGCGAGCTGCACCTCGCCATAGATGCCCCGGCTTTTCACGTTGGTCAGCACCCGGTTGAGCGAGCCGACATCACGCGCCAGGCTCTGCATCTCGCCCAGGCCCTTGTGCACCTGCTCCAGCCGCTCGGCCACCTGCTTGAAGCTTTCACCCAGGCGCTGCTCCAGCGTGGCGTGCAGCTTCTCGTCCACCGTGGCGCGCATCTGTTCCAGCTTGGCCTCGTTGCCCTGCTGCAGCAGCGTGAGCCGGTTGTCCACCACCAGGCGCACTTCGGCCAGGCGGCGCTCGTTGGCATCGCCCAGGGTCTTCAGCTGCTCGGTCAGCGCGGCGCTCAGGCGCTGCAGGGCATCGGTGGTGGCCGCCGCCTGGCGCTGCAGCGCGCCGTCTTGCGCCTCGCGTGCGGCCAGGCCCTGGGCCGCCAGTTGGCTGCCGGCTTGGGCCAGCGCGGCCACCACCTGCTGCTGCTGCGTGGCCGCCAGCTGCACACGAAAAGCGTCGATC
>JBBRJU010000104.1:0-7204 GCA_038218895.1 Burkholderiales bacterium | reverse complement strand
TCATAAGGGTTGAAGGCCTGCAGCGCGCCCAGGTAGGTGGGCGTCTCCACCGCCACCGGCGCACCGGCGTCCACCATCACCTTGCCCACCAGGTCCAGCCCCTGCTGCGAGCCGTTGGTGATCAGCACCTGGCCCGAGCCGACCTGCATGCCCAGGCTGCCCAGGTGCTGGGCCACCCATTCGCGCAACGGCGCAAAGCCCTCGCTGGCCGCGTACTGCAGCGCCTCACGCGGGGCCTGGGTCAGCACCCGGTCGCAGGCCTCGCGGATGGCCTGGACCGGAAAGGTGTCGGCCGATGGCAGGCCACCGGCCATCGACAGCACGCCGGGCTGCTCGGCCACCTTGAGGATCTCGCGGATGATCGACGGGTTCAGCCGCGCGCTGCGGCGGGCCAGGTGCCAGAGAGTCATGGGGCCTCCAGAGGATTCAACGAGAAACAGACGACGCCACGGCCATGCGCCGCGACAAAAAAACCGTGCACATCACCGCCAGCGCAAAGGCCACGGCAAGCGGCTCCAGCCGCTCGCCCAGCAGCGGCACCGCCAGCAACATCGACAGGAACGGCTGCAGCAGCTGGATCTGGCTGACCCGCAGCATGCCACCCAGCTGCAGGCCCCGGTACCAGGCGAAGAAGCCCAGCCACACCGAGAACACGCTGACGTACAAGAACCCGCCCCAGGCCGCCATCCGCACCGGGGCTGCGGGCCAGGTGGCCAGTGCCACCGGCACGGTGACCGGCAGGCACAGCACCAGCACCCAGCTGATGACCTGCTGCGGCGCCATCGGCGCGCTGCCATCGCCCTGCGGTGCCGACAGCCGCGCCCCCATCACATAGCCGAAGCCGCCCCAGCCCACCGCCAGCAGCAGCAGGCCGTCGGCCGGCTGCAGCCTGGCACCGCCCTGCCAGGCGGCAAAGCCCAGCACCAGTGCCGTGCCGGCCAGTGCGCAAGCCCAAAAACCCCTGGACGCCCGCTGGCGCAGCAGCACCGCGCCGATGGCTGCAGTGGCGATGGGCAGCAGGCCCGACACCACCGCCGCATGCGCCGCATCGACCCGCTGCACCGCCAGGCCCAGGAACAGCGGGAAGCCGAACACCACGCCCAGCGCGGTGAGGGCCAGCTGCCGCCACTGCGCGGCGCGCGGCCAGGGCGCGCAGGTGGCCAGCAGCCAGGCTGCCGCCAGCAACCCGGCCAGCGCCGCCCGGCCGATGGCGACGAACACCGCCGGCAGCTGCGGCGCGGCCAGGCTGCCCGAGGCCAGGCGCGTCATCGGGATGGTCAGCGCGAAGACCAGCACACCCAGCGCGCCCAGCCACCAGCCCAGCGCCTGGGGTGACAGGCGCGACACAGTCGCCAGAGGGGGCCGCAACGGGTGGACCATGCAATCAGTTTAGGAGTGCTGCCAGCACAACCCCAGTACAATCAGCAATACAGTTTGATCAACTGTGTTGCCCACATGACCAGTACAGAACCCACCCTGCCTGCCGAGATCGACACCACCCTGGCGCCGGCCGGCACCCGTGGCCAACAATTGGCGGCCCGTGTGGCCGAGCGCATCCGCCGCGGCATTTTGCCGCCGGGTGCGCGGCTGCCGTCGGTGCGGGAAGGCGCGCGCCTGCACGGGGTGAGCCCCAGCACCGTGGTGTCGGCATATGACCAGCTGCAGGCACAGGGCCTGGTGGAAGCGCGGCGCCAGCGCGGTTTTTTCGTGCGTGAGCCGCAGGCCGCAGCGCGGGGCGCACCACTGGCCACCGCCGGGCCCGGAGCGCCGCTGATGCCGCCGCTGATGCCGCCGCTGGACGCCACCGCGCTGATCCGCAGCATGTTCCAGCACGGCTCGGCGCCCGGCGGCCCGGGCATGGGCACCCTGCCCGCAGCCTGGCTGGACCAGCCGCTGCTCGACCGCGCCCTGCGCCGCACGCTGGGCCGGCCCGTGCCCGGCGGCAGCGCGGGCGCCAGTGATGCGCTGCACTATGGCAACCCGGCCGGCGACGAGGCCCTGCGCCAGGCGATGGCGCGCCGCCTCGGCGGCGAACTGGGCATCGCCGCCCAGGCCAGCCAGATCGTCACCACCATCGGCGCCACCCACGCCCTGGACCTGGTGGCCCGCACCCTGCTGCAGCCCGGTGACGCGGTGCTGGTCGACGAGCCCGGCTGGGCGGTCGAGTTCGCCCGCCTCACCCGCATGGGCATGCGCCTGCTGCCGGTGCCGCGCGGTGCCGACGGGCCCGACCTGGCGGTGATGGCGCAGCTGCTGGCCGTGCACCGGCCGCGGCTGTATGTCACCGTGTCGGTGCTGCACAACCCGACCGGACAATCACTGAGCCTGGCGGCGGCGCACCAGATCCTGAAGCTGGCCGAGCAGCATGACCTGACGATCGTCGAAGACGACACCTATGCCTTCCTGGCACCGCCGCACGCGCCGCGCCTGGCCGCGCTGGACGGCCTGCAGCGCACGGTCTACATCACCGGCTTCTCCAAGATCCTGGCGCCGGCCTGGCGCGTGGGCGTGGTGGCGGCCGCCCCGGCGCTGGCCGAGCGCCTGATCGACAGCAAGCTGCTGGGCACGCTGACCACGCCCGCCCTGCTGGAGCGCGCCGTGGCCTGGTGCCTGGACCAGGGCCTGCTGCGCCGCCATGCCGCGCGGGTGGTGGCGCAGCTGGACGCTGCCCGCCAGCGGGTGGTGCGGCTGGCGCAGGACAGCGGCTGCCGGTTCGTGACACCGCCGCAGGGCCTGTTTGGCTGGGTCGACACCGGTGTGGACACCGAGCTGCTGGCCGCCCGCCTGGCCGCCGCCGGCTGGCTGGTGGCGCCGGGCCGGCTGTTTCTGGCCGCACCGCGCCCCACCACGCTGATGCGGGTGAACTTCGCCGCTGCCCAGGATGCACGCTTTTGGCAAGCGTTCGTGGCGGCACGCCTGGCCCAGCGCAGCGCGGCTGTGCGATAAGCAAGGCCGACCACCGCCCGCAATCGCATGTTTCCCAGCACCCGCCCGATGGACGCAGCCGACAGCCTGCCGTACCCGACCGACCCGACCAGCGCCGAAGCCGCTGGCCGTGGCGCCCTCCGGGCTGGCACCCAAGCCGCCACCGGAGCTGCCACACAAGCTGCCACCCACACCGCACTCAGCTCGCTGAGCCCGTCGTTGCTGCAGGACTTGCTGCGCTTCGAGCCTGCCGGCCCGCAGCGGGCGCTGCTGGAGGTGCTGGCCGCCTGCGTGCGCCACACCCAGGCACTGGCCATCACCGTGGGCATGCCGGGCCAGGCGCCGCTGGTGATCAGCGTGTTCCCGACCGACCGGCAGGTGCACTGCGCCCAGCCGCTGGCCGATGTGCTGGCGGGCGACCTGGCCGGGCTGCACGTGCTGGAAGTGCAACCCGCGCGCTGGCGGGCGCCGGGCAGCACCGAGGCCCACCGCATCGACCAGCCGGCGCTGTACACCCCGCTCGGCCCGCTGCTGTGGGCCGTCGCCCTGCGCGGTGCACGCCAGGTGCTGCTGCCCGAGCTGGCCGGGCAGGCGGCCTACCGGGTGTCACCGGGCCTCAGCCTGGGTGGGCTGGTGGTGCCTGGCACCATGGCCGCCTGCATCACCCGGCTGCGCCGCCACACCTGCAGCCTGCGCGAGATCGCCAGCTGGCCCGACGTCGGGCCCGAGCGGGCCACGCGGCTGCTGAACGCGCTGTACCTGCAGTCGGGGCTGATCGTCAGCCGCAGCCACCCAGCCGCCACCAACGACGGCTGGGCAGGCTACTGAGCGCCAAGCTCAGACCCCGAGCACGTCCTGCCGCTCCAGCGCGGCCAGCAGCAGATCGTCGATGGCGGCGTGGCGCTGGCTCAGCGTGGTGGCCTCGGCCGGCGCCTTGGTGAACAGCGTGCCATCGGCCAGCCGGGCGGCGATGCCGGCCTGCTCGGCCTCCAGTGCGGCGATGCGGGCCGGCAACTCGTCGCGCTCCCGCTGTTCCTTGTAGCTGAGCTTGCGTTTCGGGGCCGCCGCAGGGGCGGCCGGGGCGGCAGCCGAGCTGGCAACCGAACCGGCAACAAGTGCAGCCGGTGCCGCAGACTTGAACGCCGCATTGGCCACCGCCTGTGCCGCCAGCATGCGCGCGCGCTGGGCCTGCCAGTCGGCGATGCCCCCTTCGTATTCACGCCAGCGGCCAGGCTGCAAATCACCTTCCCAGCAGATCAGGCTGGTGACCACGTTGTCGAGGAAGCGCCGGTCATGGCTGACCAGGAACACCGTGCCGGGGTAGTTCTGCAGCAGTTCTTCCAGCAGTTCCAGCGTGTCGATGTCGAGGTCATTGGTGGGCTCGTCGAGCACCAGCACATTGGCCGGCAGCGCAAACAGCCGCGCCAGCAGCACCCGGTTGCGCTCGCCGCCCGACAGCGTGCGCACCGGGCTGTTGGCGCGCTCGGGCGAAAACAGGAAGTCGTTCAGGTAGCTCATCACATGCTTGCGCTGGCCGTTGAACTCGACCCATTCGCTGCCGGGGCTGATGGTGTCAGCCAGCGTGGCGTCGAGGTCGAGCCCGGCGCGCATCTGGTCGAAATAGGCCACTTCCAGCTTGCTGCCCTGGCGGATCTTGCCGGCAGTGGGCTGCAGCTCACCCAGGATCAGCTTGAGCAGCGTGGTCTTGCCCGCGCCGTTGGGGCCCACCAGGCCGATCTTGTCGCCGCGCAGGATGGTGGCGTTGAAGCCGTGGGCGATCAGCTTGTCACCTGCGGGCGCCGGGAACACCATGCCCACATCGGTCAGCTCGGCCACGATCTTGCCGCTGGGCGCGCCGGCATCGATTTCCAGCCGCACCTGGCCGAGTGAATCACGCCGGCGCTCACGCTGGCTGCGCAGCACTTCCAGCCGCTGGATGCGGGCCACGCTGCGGGTGCGGCGGGCTTCCACGCCCTTGCGGATCCACACCTCCTCTTGCGCCAGCAGCTTGTCGGCGCGCGCGTTGGCCAGCGCATCGGACGCCAGCTGCTCTTCCTTCATGCGCTCATAGGCACTGAAGTTGCCCGGGTAGCTGCGCAGGATGCCGCGGTCGAGCTCGACGATGCGGGTGGCCACGCCGTCCAGAAAGGCGCGGTCGTGGGTGATCAGCATCACGCTGCCCTTGAAGCCCACCAGCAACTGCTGCAGCCAGTCGATGGAATCCAGATCCAGGTGGTTGGTGGGTTCGTCGAGCAGCAGCACGTCGGGCACGGCCACCAGGGCCTGGGCCAGGGCCACGCGCTTCTTCATGCCGCCCGAAAGCTGGCCGATTTCGCGGCTGCCGTCCAGGTGCAGCTGGGCCAACGTGGTGTCGACGCGCTGTTCCCAGGTCCAGGCGTCGAGTGCCTCGATGCGGGTCTGCAGCGCGTCCAGGTCGACACCGTCGGCATGGTCTTCATACGCCTGGCGCACGGCGCGCGCTTCGGCCACGCCTTCGCTCACCGCTTCAAACACGGTGTGGCCGGCCTCGAACACCGGCTCTTGCGGCACGTAGCAGATGCGCAGGCCCTGGGTCATCTGCAGCAAGCCGTCGTCGAGCTTCTCCTGCCCGGCCACCACCTTCAGCAGCGAGGATTTGCCGGCACCGTTGCGGCCGATCAGGCCCAGCCGCTCACCGGGTTCCAGGGCCAGCCCGGTGGCATGGAGCAGGGCGACATGGCCGTAAGCGAGGTGGGCGTTGGAGAGGGAGAGCAGGGCCATGGCGGCATTGTCGCCGCCCGGGGCTTGCGGCCCCAGCCTGGGGCTCTCGGCGTTTGGCTCTCGGCGTGTGGCTGTCAGCGTGTGGCTGTCAGACGCCGAACTGGTGCGCGTGGTGCCGCAAGTGGTCGTCAACCATGCTGGCAATGAAGTAATAGCCGTGGTCAAAGCCCGCATGGCGGCGCACTGTCAGCGGCTGGCCCACGGCGGCGCAGGCGGCCTCGAAGGCGGCGGGGTGCAACTGCCCGGCCAGGAATTTGTCGGCCAGGCCCTGGTCGATGAGGATGCCCTGCGGGTAGGGCGCGGCGGTTTGCGCCACCATCAGCGCGCTGGCGTCATGCGCCGCCCAGGCGCTGCGGTCGTCGCCCAGGTAGCCGCTGAAGGCCTTGGTGCCCCAGGGGCACTGCATCGGCGCACAGATCGGCGCCAAGGCCGACAGGCTGGTGAACACGCCCGGGTGGCGCAGCGCCAGCGTCAGCGCACCGTGGCCACCCATGGAATGGCCGAACAGGCCGGTGGCGCCTTGCCGCACCGGCGCGCCGGCCCACACCTGGGGCAGCAGCTCCTGCAGCAGATAACTTTCCATGCGCCAGTGGCTGGCCCAGGGCGCCTGGGTGGCATCCAGGTAGAAACCTGCGCCCAAGCCGAAGTCCCAGGCATCGGCCTCGCCCGGCGCCTGGGCACCGCGCGGGCTGGTGTCGGGTGTCAGCAGGGCCAGGCCCAGTTGCGCGGCCAGGCGCTGCGCGCCTGCCTTGGTGGCAAAGGTTTCTTCGGTGCAGGTGAGGCCGGCCAGGTACACCAGCAGTGGCACTTGCGCGCCTGCCAGTGCCTGTGGCGGCAGGAACAGGCCGAAGCGCATCGGCAGGCCGATCTGCGCCGAGGCATGGCGATGAAAGCGCTGCTCGCCGCCGAAACAGGCGTGCGCCGACAGCGTCTCCCAGGCGACGCTCAAAACTCCACCACCGTGCGGATCGACTCGCCGCGCTTCATCAGGTCGAAGCCTTCGTTGATGCGCTCCAGCGGCAGCTTGTGGGTGATCAGGTCATCGATGTTGAGCTTGCCGTCCATGTACCAATCGACGATCTTGGGCACATCCGTGCGGCCACGCGCGCCGCCAAAGGCCGAGCCTTCCCACTTGCGGCCGGTCACCAGCTGAAACGGCCGGGTACTGATCTCGGCGCCCGCCTCGGCCACGCCGATGATGATGCTGCGGCCCCAGCCCTTGTGGGTGCATTCCAGCGCCTGGCGCATCACCTGGGTATTGCCGATGCACTCGAAGCTGTAGTCGGCGCCGCCGTCAGTCAGCTGCGCGATCGCGTCGACCACGTTGGCATGCTCTTTCGGGTTGATGAAGTGCGTCATGCCGAACTTGCGCGCCATCGCCTCACGCTCTGGATTCAAATCGACGCCGATGATCTTGTCGGCGCCCACCATCTTGGCGCCCTGGATCACGTTCAACCCGATACCGCCCAGGCCGAACACCACCACGTTGGCGCCCGCCTCGACCTTGGCGGTGAACAGC
>JBBRJU010000103.1:0-7222 GCA_038218895.1 Burkholderiales bacterium | reverse complement strand
GCCGATGCGCAGCCACACGGTGGCGGCCGAAGGCGGCGCTGCCGGCGTGGTGCGCCCCGACGACAGCCTCGACAAGCACTTCGACGACACCGTCTCTGGCGGCGACTGGCTGTGTGACCAAGACGCGGTGCAGTTTTTCGTCGAACACTGCGCCCAGGAAATGGTGCAGCTGGAGTACTGGGGCTGCCCCTGGAGCCGGCTGGACGACGGCAGCATCAATGTGCGCTTCTTCGGCGGCATGAAGGTGCAGCGCACCTGGTTTGCTGCCGACAAGACCGGCTTCCACATGCTGCACACGCTGTTCCAGACATCGCTGAAATACACGCGCATCGAGCGTTACGACGAGTTCTTCGTCGCCGATCTGGTGGTCGAAGACGGCCGCGTGCGCGGCGTGCTGGCCATCGAGATCGCCACCGGCGAGATGGTGCTGTTCGAATGTGCGGCGGTGGTGCTGGCCACCGGTGGCGCGGGCCGGGTGTACCGGCAGAACACCAATGCCGGCATCGTCACCGGTGACGGCATGGCCCTGGCCTGGCGCCACGGCGTGGCGCTGCGCGACATGGAATTCGTGCAGTACCACCCCACGGCGCTGCCCGGCAGCGGCATCCTGATCACCGAGGGTTGCCGCGGCGAAGGCGCCATCCTCACCAACCGCCACGGCCACCGTTACCTGCAGGACTACGGCCTGGGCCCCACCGAGCCGTGGCCCCGGCCCAAAGCCATGGAACTGGGCCCGCGCGACAAGCTGTCACAGGCCTTCTGGCATGAAGAGCAGAAAGGCAACACCGTGGCCACGCCCGGCGGCCAGGCGGTGTATCTCGACCTGCGCCACCTGGGCGCGGCCAAGATCCACGAGCGCCTGCCGCTGATCACCGAAGTGGCACGCACCTTTGCGGGGGTGGACGCCGTGACCCAGCCCATCCCGGTGCGGCCGGCAGTGCACTACACCATGGGCGGCATCGCCAGCAACCTGCACACCGAGACCACGCTGGCGGGCCTGTTTGCAGCAGGGGAATGCGCCAGCGTCGGCATCCATGGCGCCAACCGGCTCGGGTCGAATTCGCTGGCCGAGATCGTGGTGTTCGGCCGTGTCGCGGGTGAGCACGCGGCGGCCCATGCCCGCAGCGCACCGGCCACACCGCAGCGCGCCATCGTGCAGCAGGCCGAGGCCGCCGCCGCGCCACTGCTGGCGATGCTGGATGGCGGTGGCAGCGAGCGGGTGGCCACGCTGCGCAACGCCATGGGCGACAGCATGGAAGCCGGCATCGGCATCTTCCGCCAGGCCAGCGGCATGCAGGCCACCTGCGACACGCTGGCCCAGCTGCGGCAACGCTGGCGCGCCGGCATCCGCCTGGACGACCGGCGCCGGGTGTTCAACACCGAATGGCTGTCGGCCATCGAGCTGGGCGGCATGCTGGAGGTGGCGCAGGCGATGGCGCATGCAGCGCTGCAGCGCCAGGAGTCACGCGGCGCCCATGTGCGGCTGGACGGCTTCGACAAACGCGACGATGCCCGCTTCCTGGCCCATTCCCTGGCCTGGCATGGCGGCGACGGGCCGCCCACCATCACCCAGGCGCCGGTGCGCATCACCCGCTCGCCGCCTGAAACCCGCAGCTATGGCGGCGCCGGGCAGAAGGTGGAACTGACATGAGCAGCGACGTCCAGACCCGCGACATCACCATCGAATGCCTGCGCTACCACCCGCAAACCGACAAGGAACCGCACTTCCAGCGCTGGGACGTGCCGTTCACCGACGACATGTCGGTATTGCAGGGCCTGCAGCACATCAAGGACCACCTCGACGGCAGCCTGAGCTTTCGCTGGTCGTGCCGCATGGCCATCTGCGGCAGCTGCGGCTACATGGTCAACGGCGTGCCGCAACTGGGCTGCCATGTCTTCCTGCGGGACTACCATCCCGGCCCCGTGCGGGTGGAGCCGCTGCTGAACTTTCCGGTGCTGCACGACCTGGTGGTCGACCAGGGCGACTTTCTCGACAAGCTGGAATCAGTTCGCCCCTGGCTGGTGCCGGCGCAGCTGCGGCCGCTATCGGCCGGCCCGCACCGCCAGACACCGCAGCAGATGGCCGCCTACCAGGGCTTTTCGCAGTGCATCAACTGCCTGCTGTGTTACGCCGCCTGCCCCCAGGTGGCACTTGACCCGGGCTTCGTCGGCCCGGCTGCGCTGGCCCTGGTGCAACGCTACAACGCCGATTCGCGCGACCAGGGATTTGCGGCGCGGCGCGACATCGTCAATGCCGAGCACGGTGTGTGGGGCTGCACCCTGGTCGGCTATTGCAGCGAGGTCTGCCCCAAGGCGGTGGACCCGGCACACGCCATCAACCAGAACAAGGTCAACAGTGCGCTGGACTATGTGGGTCTTGGCGCGTTGCTGCCGAAGCGAGGCACCCCATGAGCCGTTACAAGCCCGCGACGCCGCATCCGGCCTGGCACCGGCCCACCGCCGGCTGGTGGCGGCGCAACCCGTATTTCATGCGCTACATGCTGCGCGAGGCTTCGGCGCTGTTCCTCACCGCCTATGCCCTGCTGCTGCTGGCCGGCCTGGCCTGCCTGCAGCGCGGTGAGGCGGCCTACAACGCCTGGCGCGCGCTGCTGGGCACGCACTGGTCGATCGGCCTGCACGGGCTGGCGCTGGTGTTCGTGGCCTACCACGCACTGACCTGGTTCCAGGTGATGCCCAAGACAGCGCCGCGCTTGCCGGTGCCGCCCCAGCTGATCACGCTGGCCGGCCTGGCACTGTCGGTGCTGTTGTCGCTGGCGCTGCTGGCCGTGCTGTGGCGGGCCACGCGGTGAAGCCGGGGTTCAGGCGCTCGCATGAACCGGTGTTCTGGCTGCTGTTCGGCGCCGGCGGCATGCTGTCGGCATTGGTCGGGCCAGTGCTGATCTTCATCACCGGCATGGCCGTGCCGCTGGGCTTGCTGCTGCCGTCCAGCACGCTGGACTACGCACGGGTGCTGGCCCTGGCCCAGCACCCGCTGGGCAAGCTGGCGCTGCTGGCGGTGGTGTCGCTGTTCATGTTCCACGGCTGCCACCGCCTGCTGCACAGCCTGCATGACCTGGGGCTGCACACCGGGCTCCCGGCCCGGCTCTTTTTCTACGGCAGTGCGGCACTGGCCAGTGCGCTGGCGGCCATTTTGCTGTTGTCGATCGGACCCTGAATGCTCTTCGCGCTGCAGATCGCACTCATCCTGGCCTGCCTGTTCTACGGCGCCCGCAAGGGCGGCGTGGCACTGGGTCTGCTGGGCGGCATCGGCGTGGTGGTGCTGGTGTTTGTCTTCCGCCTGCCGCCGGGCAAGCCGCCGGTCGATGTGATGCTGACCATCGTGGCGGTGGTGGCGGCATCGGCCACGCTGCAGGCATCGGGCGGACTCAACGTGCTGCTGCAGGCGGCTGAACGGCTGCTGCGCAAACGCCCGCAGCTGGTGTCGATCGTCGCGCCGCTGACCACCTGCACCCTCACCATGCTGTGCGGCACCGGCCATGTGGTCTACACCATGCTGCCGATCATCTACGACGTCGCCATCAAGAACGGCATCCGGCCCGAGCGGCCGATGGCCGCTGCGTCGATCGCCAGCCAGATGGGCATCATCGCCAGCCCGGTGTCGGTGGCGGTGGTGTCGCTGGTGGCCTTTCTGGCCAAGGCCCCGGCCGGTGCGCCGATGATCGATTTTGTGACCCTGCTGTCGATCACCATCCCGTCCACGCTGGTCGGCGTGCTGGTGATCGGCGTGTTCAGCATGTTCCGCGGCAAGAACCTGGACCAGGACCCGGCCTTCCAGGCGCTGATCGCCACGCCTGCGGGGCATGACCAGGTCTACGGCACATCCACCACCCTGCTCAGCCAGACGCTGACCCGCGCGCAGTGGACGGCGATGTGGATCTTCGTCGCCGCCATCGTGGTGGTGGCCACGCTGGGCGCGGTGGAGTCGCTGCGCCCGGTGGTGGCCGGCAAGCCGCTGTCGATGGTGCTGACGATCCAGATGTTCATGCTGCTGGCGGGTGCGCTGATCGTGGTCTTCACGCCGGTCAACGCCAGCGAGATCGCCAAGAACGAAGTGTTCCGCGCCGGCATGATCGCGGTGGTGGCGGTGTTCGGCGTGGCCTGGATGGCCGACACCGTGTTCGAGGCCAACCTGCCGGTCATCAAGGCCGCGCTGGCCGATCTGGTGAAGGCCCAGCCCTGGACCTTTGCACTGGCCCTGCTGCTGGTGTCCAAGCTGGTCAATTCACAGGCGGCGGCCATCAGCGCTTTGGTGCCGGTGGGCCTGGCCATCGGCGTGCCGCCGGGCTATGTGGTGGCCTTTGCCGCCGCCTGCTACGGCTACTACATCCTGCCCACCTACCCGAGTGATCTGGCCACGATCCAGTTCGACCGATCGGGCACCACCCACATCGGCAAGTACGTGATCAACCACAGCTTCATCGCGCCGGGCTTGATCGGTGTGGGCGCGTCGTGCATGGCCGGCTATCTGCTGGCTGCGGCACGCGGCCTGGTGTGAACAGCTGCCGGAAGCCCGGCTGTCGATCGGTCAGGCGCTGAGACCGCGTGGCGCGGCGGCGCGTGCGGCCAGTGCCTCGTCGTAGAGCACCAGGTAGGCCTGGGCGGGGCCGGCCCACGACAGATCGCGTGCCATGCCGCGCCGCAGCAGCGCCAGCCAGGCCGCAGGATCGCGCCGCAAGGCCAGGGCGCGGCGCACCGCCGCCTCGAACGCCGCCGGCGTGGCCGCGTCGAATACAAAGCCGGTCTGGCTGGCAGCATCACGGTCGGCCCCGGTGTCGGCCAGGCCGCCCACGCGCCGCACCCCCGGCGGCGTGCCGTAGCGCAGGCCGTACATCTGCGTCAGCCCGCAAGGCTCGAAGCGCGAGGGCACGGCGATCACATCGGCCCCGGCGATCAGCTGGTGGGCGCGGTTCTCGTCATAGCCGATGCGCACCGCCACCCGGCCCGGGTGGGCCAGTGCAGCCATGCGGAACGCCACCTCCAGCGCCGGCTCGCCGGTGCCCTGCACCGCAAACTGCACGCCGTCAGCCACCAGCGCCGGCAGCGCGGCCAGCACCAGGTCCAGCCCCTTCTGTGACGTGAGGCGGCTGACCACGGTGAGGATCAGTGCGCCGGGGTCGGCGGCCAGGCCCAGCGCGGCCTGCAGTGCCTGGCGGCAGGCCAGCTTGCCGGCCAGGCGGTCGGCATCAAAGCGGGCGGCAATGGCCGGGTCGGTGGCCGGGTCCCAGACCGCTGGGTCAATGCCGTTGAGGATGCCGCTGACGTCCAACGCGCGGCCGCGGATCACACCGTCCAGACCGCAGCCAAACTCGGGCGTGGCGATCTCGGCGGCGTAGTTGGGACTGACGGTGGTGATCTTGTCGGCAAACTTCAGCCCGGCTTTCATGAACGACAGCTGGCCGTGAAACTCCAGCCCAGCCGGCGACATGAAGCGTGAGCCCAAGCCCAGCAGTGCCCAATCGTGGTGCGCAAACAAGCCCTGAAACGCCAGGTTGTGCACCGTGAACACCGAAGCCGCCTGTGTCGGCCCGTGGTCGGCCATGTAGGCGCAGGCCATGGCGGCGTGCCAGTCGTGCGCATGCACGATGTCGGGCACCCAGGCCGGGTCGGCGTCGTCGGCGGCCCGGTGGGCGGCCACCCACCCCAGCAGCGCAAAACGCTGCAGGTTGTCGGACCACTCGGCGCCGCTGCTGTCCTGGTAGGGGCTGCCGCCGCGCCGGTACAGGTGCGGCGCATCGACCACATAGACCTTCAGCTGCGAGCCCGGCATGCGGGCCTGCAGCAAACGCACCCGCATCGCGCCAAAACAGGCGCCGATATCGATCACTGTGCGGGCCGATTGCACGGCGTCCAGGATGGCCGGCAAGCCGGGCAGCAGCAGGCGCACATCGGCACCCGCTGCGGCTTGCGCCGGCGGCAGCGCGGCCACCACGTCGGCCAGGCCGCCGGTCTTGACCAGCGGGTAAACCTCGGCGGCCACATGCAGAATCTTCAGGCCAGTCTGGCCTGTGCTGTTGACCATGGCGCGGGTCAACTCTGCAAGGCGACCAGCATGTTGCGGGTGACCAGCACCACGCCCTGTTCGCTGCGGTGGAAGCGCAGTGCGTCGGCCTCGGCGTCCTCGCCGATCACCATGCCGTCGGGGATGCTGCAGCCGCGGTCCACGATCACCTTGGTCAGGCGGGCGCCGCGCCCGACCTGCACCTCGGGCAGCAGCACGCTCCAGTTCACACGGCTGTAGGAGTGCACCCGCACGCTGGAAAACAGCACCGAGCGGAACACACTGCCCGAGACGATGCAGCCGCCCGAGACCATCGATTCGACGGCTGTGCCACGCCGGTCGGGCTGGTTGTGCACAAACTTGGCCGGCGGCAACTGGGCCTGGTAGGTCCAGATCGGCCAGCGGGTGTCGTAGAGGTTGAGCTCGGGGTCGGTGGCGGTCAGGTCGATGTTGGCGTCCCAGTAGGCGTCTATCGTGCCCACGTCACGCCAGTACGGCTCCAGCCCGGGCTTGGTGCCCACACAGCTCATGTCGAACGGATGCGCCACGGCCTCGCCGTTGCGCACCGCGCTGGGGATGATGTCCTTGCCGAAGTCGTGGGTCGAGTTGGGATCGGCCAGGTCACGCTCCAGCGCTTTGTAGAGGTAGCGCGCGTTGAAGATGTAGATGCCCATGCTGGCCAGGGTGCGGTCCGGCTTGCCGGGCAGGTGCGGCGGATCGGCGGGCTTTTCGACAAATTCGATGATGTTGCGCTGCTCATCGATGGCCATCACGCCAAAGGCACTGGCCTCGGCGCGCGGCACCTCGATGCAGCCCACCGTGCAGGGCCGGCCGTGCGCCACATGGTCGGCCAGCATCAGCGCGTAGTTCATCTTGTAGATGTGGTCACCGGCCAGCACCACGATGTAGTCGGCGCCGTAAGCCGCCAGGATGTCCTGGTTCTGGTAGACGGCGTCGGCCGTGCCGCGGTACCAGCTTTCTTCGTCCACCCGCTGCTGGGCGGGCAGCAGGTCGACAAACTCGTTCATCTCGGACTTCAGGAAAGCCCAGCCGCGCTGCAAGTGGCGCAGCAGGCTGTGGCTCTTGTACTGGGTGATCACGCCGATGCGCCGGATGCCGGAGTTCAGGCAGTTGGACAGCGCAAAGTCGACGATGCGGAACTTGCCGCCAAAGTACACCGCCGGCTTGGCGCGGCGGTCGGTC
>JBBRJU010000102.1:0-7268 GCA_038218895.1 Burkholderiales bacterium | reverse complement strand
CGCACTTTCCTGTGAGCGGAAAAACCGCAGATTATAGCGGGACGAAGCCTCAGCCGCCGCGCCGCATCATGTCGAAGAAGTCCAGGTTGTTCTTGGTCTGCTTCATCTTGTCGAGCACGAACTCCATGGCCTCGATCTCGTCCATGTTGTAGAGCAGCTTGCGCAGGATCCAGGTCTTCTGCAGGATCTCCGGCCTCAGCAGCAGCTCTTCGCGGCGCGTACCGGTCTTGTTGATCAGGATCGACGGGTACACCCGCTTCTCGGCCATGCGGCGGTCCAGATGGATCTCGCAGTTGCCGGTGCCCTTGAATTCTTCGTAGATCACCTCGTCCATGCGCGATCCGGTGTCGATCAGCGCGGTGCCGATGATGGTCAGCGAACCGCCTTCTTCGACATTGCGTGCGGCGCCGAAGAAGCGCTTGGGCCGTTGCAGGGCGTTGGCGTCCACGCCGCCGGTCAGCACCTTGCCGGACGACGGCAAGACGTTGTTGTAGGCCCGGGCCAGGCGGGTGATCGAGTCGAGCAGGATCACCACGTCCTTCTTCATCTCGACCAGGCGCTTGGCGCGCTCGATCACCATCTCGGCCACCTGCACGTGGCGGGCGGCGGGTTCGTCGAAGGTAGAGCTGATGACCTCGCCGCGCACCGTGCGGATCATCTCGGTCACTTCTTCAGGCCGCTCGTCGACCAGCAGCACGATCAGGTGGATCTCCGGGTGGTTGGCCACCAGCGCGTGGGCGATGTGCTGCATCATCACCGTCTTGCCGGTCTTGGGTTGGGCCACCAGCAGCGCACGCTGGCCTTTGCCGATGGGCGCGATCAGGTCGATGATGCGGCCGGTGACGTTCTCTTCACCCTTGTAGTTGTCACGCTCTAGCTTGAACGGCTCTTTCGGGAAGAGCGGCGTCAAGTTCTCGAACATGATCTTGTTCTTGTTCTCCTCGGGCGTGACGTCGTTCACCCGGTCGACCTTGACCAGCGCGAAGTAGCGTTCACCATCCTTGGGCACCCGCACTTCACCTTCGATCAGGTCACCAGTGTGCAGGTTGAAGCGGCGGATCTGGCTGGGCGACAGGTAGATGTCGTCGGTGCTGGCCATGTAGCTGGCCTCGATCGAGCGCAGGAAGCCGAAGCCGTCGGGCAGCACTTCCAGCACGCCGTCGCCGTACACCTGTTCGCCGGCGCGGGCGCGCTTTTTCATGATGGCGAACATCAGCTCCTGCTTGCGCAGGCGGGCGACGTTGTCGATCTCCAGCGCCTCGCCCATCGTGATGAGTGCGGAGACGTGGAGCGCCTTCAGTTCGGAAAGATGCATGGGTGAATCACCGGGAGGTGGTAGCAAGATGCCGGGCCAGGGACACATTGCCGGGTGACACCAGCGCGCCCCGAGGGCTGTGCCAGTCTCCAGGGGCCAATCGCCAGGCACGGTGGGCGCAGAAACTGCCGCCGTATCGCTGACACCAGTGGCGCCAGGATCTTCATGTGCATGGGGAGTTGGCCGAAACCTCGTGCCGGGGCTGGGTCAGGAACCCGCAGGCGAGGTGGCTTCTATCGTCTTGTCGCCAGTGCCGTGCAAGGCACGGCTTCCGACAACAAGATCATTGATTATAGATGCGGCTCGATGAAGGCCGTCAGCTGGGCCTTGGACAGGGCGCCCACCTTGGTGGCGGCGAGCTGGCCGCCCTTGAAAAGCATCAACGTGGGAATGCCGCGGATGCCGAACTTGGCAGGCACTTCGCGGTTCTCGTCGACGTTCATCTTGGCGATCTGCAGCCGATCGCCAAACTCCTTGGCGGTTTCGTCCAGGATCGGCGCGATCATCTTGCAAGGGCCGCACCACTCGGCCCAGTAGTCCACCAGCACCGGCTTGTCCGACTTCAGCACATCGGCTTCGAACGTGGCGTCGGTGGTGTGCTTGATCAGGTCGCTGCTCATTGTTGTTCCTTGGGGGGCCGTGGCGGCTGGGCGGCTTGCCGGTGGAACCGGGGCGGACGGCGCTGCTGATGTGCCTTTGCACCATGATGTAGTGCCATGTGGATGGAATTCTGGCACAAAGAGTACAGGCGTGTGCTGCGCCGCGCCGGCCTGTCTGCCAACCGCCATGGCGGAACTGCCCAGCCATTGCCGCGCTGTTCGCACCTTCGCGGTGGCCCGGCTTCGGTCCAATTGCCCAACACCACCGAGCAGTCCCATGGCCGCCACACCGCCGCCCCGTCCCGCCGCCCAAGCCGTGCGCCATCTCGGCCGATTCCAGCTGCTGCGCTTGCTGGGCAAGAGCGCGCGCACCATGCTCTGGCTGGTGGCCGACCCCCGCGCCGGCCAGGAGATGGTGCTGCTGCTGCCACGCAGCCAGCCTGCCGATGCCGCCGGGATGCAGCGCTGGCTGGACGCCGCCCGCCACGCGGCGCGCGTCGACCACCCGGGCCTGCAACCCGTGGTGGAAGTGGGTGAGCATGACCGTTGGCCCTACATGGCCTACGACCGCGGCGGCACAGTGACGCTGGCCGAGCGCCTGGGCAACCAGGGCCTGCCCGCTGCCGAACTGGTGCCCTGGATGCTGCAGGTGCTGCAGGGTCTTGCGTTTGCGCATGAGGCGGGCCTGGCCCACCATGATGTGCAGGCCAGCATGCTGGCCCTGACGGACGATGGCAGCTGCACGCTGATGGGCTTGGGCGTGGTGCTGCCGCCCGAGGGCGACGCTGGCGGCCTGCAGGCCCAGCGCCGGGCCGCCGAGCGCGACGTGCTGGCCCTGGGCCTGGTGCTGCACCAAATGCTGGCCGGCACGCCGCCACTGGAGCTGGCCGACACTGCTGCGGTGATCGAGCGCATGCCGCCGCTGGGCCGCGAGATCGTGCGCCTGCCCTGGACCGGCGCACACCTGATCGCCGAACCCTTGCGCGCCATCGTCAACCGCGCCACTGACCGCCAGGAGCGCCAGCGCTACCGCAACGCCCGCACGCTGGAGCGGGCGCTCAACGGCTGGCTGCGCACCGACGGTGAAGCCGGCGGCGGGCCGATCATGCTGCTGCTCGACCGCATGCGTGCGGCCGGGCTGATGCCGGCCATGCCCGGCGGCGCCAGCCGCGCGGCGCGCCTGGCCTCATTGGAGCGCCAGCGCACCACCGAGCTGGCCGAGATCGTGATCGAGGACGTGGGCCTCAGCTTCGAGCTGCTGCGCACTGTCAACGGCGCCGCCCAGCGCACGGCGATGGGTGGCGGCAACGGGCCGATCCTCACCATCCGCCGCGCCATCGAGATGCTGGGCATCGACGGCGTGCGGCGCGTTGCCGCCACCCTGCGCCCGTGGCCCGGGCCGCTGAACGAGGCCCAGGCCGCCGAATTGTCGGCCCTGCTCGACCGGGTGCGCCTGGCCGGGCGCGTCGCGCAGTGGCTGCGCCCGGCCGGCTACGACCCCGAGGTGGTGTACCTGCTGGCCATGCTGCAAAGCCTGGGCCGGCTGGCGGTGCAGTACCACTTTCCGGAAGAAGCGCTGCAGATCCGCCGCCTGATGCTGCCAGCACCACCTGCGCGGGCCGGCGAGCCCGAGGACCCGGGCATGGGCGAGGAGGGCGCGTCCTTCGCCGTGCTGGGCGTGGACATCGACGCGCTGGGCGCAGCGGTGGCGCGCCACTGGGGCCTGGACGATGCGATGGTGCACATGCTGCGCCGCGTGCCCTGGACGGCGGCAGTGCATGCTCCCGACGGCGACGGCGACCTGCTGCGCCTGACGGCCAGCTGTGCCAACGAGGTGGTGGATGCACGTGCCGTGCCGGCGCACCACCGCCTGGCCTGGCTGCAGCGCGTGGTGCAGCGCTACGGCCGCGTGCTGGGGCTGGGCCTGCGTGATGTGCAACTGGCCGCGCAGGGCATCTCGCCCAACGACGAACCGGTTGACCATGCCAACAGCGCAGCGCCCCACGCCGGGCCGCGCGGCGCAGCGCAGGCCGGCATCCCGGCGGGACCTGCGCCGTGACGCTGGTGCCGGGCACGCTGATCGGGCGCTACCGCCTGCTGTCGCCGCTGGGCAGCGGCGCGCAGGCCACGGTGTGGCGGGCGCATGACGTGCGGCTGGACCGCGAGGTGGCCCTGAAGCTACTGCACGCCGAGGCCAGCCGCCCGCTGCCAGGGCAGCCGCAGGACCAGTGGCTGCAGGAAGCGCGTGCCGTCAGCCGGCTGGCGCACCCGCACATCGTGCCGGTGTTCGACGCCGAGCTGATCGGCGGCCAGGCCTGCCTGGTGTTCGAGCTCGTCACCGGCAGCACCCTGGCCGAGCGGCTGCGCCAGTGCGGCCCCTTGCCCGCACGCGAGGCGGTGGAGCTGATGCTGGGCGTGGTGGATGCACTGCGTGCCGCGCATGCGCAAGGCATCGTGCACCGCGACCTGAAACCGTCGAACATCCTGCTCGATGCCGAAGGCCGGGCCCGGGTGATGGACTTCGGCATCGCGGCCAGGCTGGACACCGGTGCCGGCGGTGACGGCGGTGACGGCGGTGACGGCGGTGACGCGCCGGCTGGCTGCATCGTCGGCACGCCGAGTTACCTATCGCCTGAAGCCGCTGCGGCTGCGCCACCGTCGGGCCAGATGGATGTCTTCGCCGCCGGCCTGGTGCTGGGCGAATTACTGACCGGCCAGCGCCTGCTGCCCGACAACGCGCCCCGCACCGCGCTGCGCCGGGTACTGCGTGACGACCTGCTGCTGCCCGATGCCGCCGATGCGGACGACCGCCTGCGCGCCATTGTGCAGCGTGCCATCGCCCGCCATCCGGCCGACCGCTACGACAGTGCCGCCAGCCTGCGCGACGCGCTGATGCAGTGGCTCGCCCCGCCAGACGACCTGCAGCCCGGCAGCGGCCACGGCACGCTCGACTTCTTGCTGCGGCGCATGCGCCACAAGACCGACTTTCCGGCGCTCACCGGCCATGTACTGCGCATCCAGCGTATGGCCAACTCCGACAGCGCGACGCTGCACAGCCTGGCCGACGAGATCCTGAAGGACGTGGCGCTGACGCAGAAGCTGCTGCGCCTGGTGAACACCGCGCAGTACCGGCGCAACGGCCATGGTGTGTCCACCGTGTCGCGCGCGGTGGCACTGGTGGGCCTGGCGGGCATCCGCAACCTGGCGCTGTCGCTGGTGCTGGTCGAGCACATGAAGGACAAGGCCCATGCCCAGCGGCTGAAAGAAGAATTCCTGCGCGCGATGCTGGCGGCCCAGCTGGCGCATGCGCTGTCTGCCGGCGCCCGTGAAGCGGAAGAGGCCTTCCTGGGCGCGATGTTCTACAACCTTGGCAAGCTGCTGGCCGAGTATTACTTCCCGGACGAAGCCGAGGCCATCCGCGCCCAGCTGCGGCTGACGCCCGCGCCGGCCGACAGCCACACCCACCCCGACCAGCTGGCCGACCGTGCCGCCCTCATGGTGCTGGGCCTGGGCTTCGAGGCCCTGGGCATGGGCGTGGCGCGCCACTGGAGCCTGCCCGACAGCCTGCAGCGCTGCATGCGGCGCCCCGACGGCCTGCTGCCGACCCAGCCCCTGGCCAGCGGCCCAGAGCGCCTGCGCTGGCTGGCGGTGGCGGCCAACGAAGCCGCAGCTGCCGTGTGGTCTGCCGACGACACCAGCCTGCCGGCGCAGCTGGACGCAGTGGTGCAACGCCATGGCCGCGCATTGGGCCTGGCCGCGCCCGAACTGCGCCGCGCGGTCGAGACCGCCCGCAGCGTGCTGGCCGAGATGGCGCCGGCGATGGGCTTGGCGCTGCCGCGCGGCAGCCGCAGCCAGCAGGTGCTGGACCAGGCCCAGCCATCAGAAGCGCACGACACCCTGACCCAGCACCGCCTGGTGGCCACGCTGCCGTTCATGGCCGCATCCGCGCCCGCGCCTGCGACCAAGCCCACACCCGGACACCAGCCTGCCTGGTCGCCCGGCCAGCACGATCCGACCCTGCAGCTGACTGGGCAGCCAACGGCCGCTGCAGCGGCACCGGCCCAGGTCGTCAGCGATGTGCTGGCCGCTGGCATCCAGGACATCACCGACACCCTGGCGGGTGACAGCTTCCGCCTCAACGAAGTGCTGCACATGGTGCTGGAAACGATGTACCGCGCGCTGTGCTTCCAGCGCATGGTGTTCTGCCTGCGTGAGCCTGCCAGTGGCCGGCTGCTGGGCCGCTTCGGCCTGGGCGACCGCGCGGCGGTGCTGAGCCCGCTGTTCCAGGTGCCATTGCGCTGGCCCGTCAACCATGCGCCCGACCTGTTCGGTGCGGTCTGTCTCAAAGGCAGCGACACGCTGATCGCCGATGCCCGCGCACCATCCATCGCCCAGCGGCTGCCGGCCTGGTACCGGCAGCAGGTCGACGCACCGTCGTTCCTGCTGTTGCCGATGCTGATGAAAAAGGCGCCGTTTGCGATGATCTACGCCGACCGCGCCCAGCCTGGCGTGCTGCTGGTCGGAGAACGGGAGCTGGCGCTGCTGCGCACGCTGCGCAACCAGGCGGTTGTGGCATTCCGGCAGGCGGCGCTTCAATCCTGAAGCGCCAGCGCACCTTGCTGCGCAGCGGTTGCATGGGGGTGACGAGCCTGACCCCGGCACTGGTCACAACGGTTGGGGCTGCTTCGTTCCCGACCTGACCCGATTGGCCGCGCTTCCATGCGGGGAGGCCCGTCGGTTTCGATTGTAGGTGATGGGCTCGGGCACCCGGTGGCCACTGCCTTCAACGCAGTTGCAGCGCGTCGTCGCCGAAGCGCAGGCCCAGTGGCTCGATCAGCAGTTGCTTGGGCCCGGCCTGCACCTGGCCGGCCACACGCGCGCCGATGCCCACGCCCTGGGCGATGGCCACGGTGCGCTCGGCATCGTCCGGCGCGACGAACAGCGCAAAACCGGCGCCCATGTTCAGCGTGCTGTAGGCCTCGCGGTCGTCTTGCTGTGCCTGTTGCTGGAGGAAGGCCAGCACCGGCGGCACTGGCGGCAGGGTGTGGATGCGGTAGGTGAAGGTCGCCGGGTGGCGCAGCAGCTTGCGCCAGCCGTGGCCGGTGATGTTGGCGTTGTAGTGCGGCACGATGCCGGCGGCCCACAGGGCCTCGGTCACCGGCGAGTACAGCACCGTGGGCGCCAGCAGGGCCTCGCCGTAGCCCAGCCCGGGGTGTCTGATCGGGTCCACCTCGGTCAGCCAGCCCTGCGGCAGGCGTTGCACCAGCTTGCGCGCCAGGCTCAGGCCGTTGGCATGGTTGCCGCTCGAATCAAGCAGCACGATGGCGTCACCGGCGCCCAGCCGGTCGCCCACC
>JBBRJU010000101.1:0-7284 GCA_038218895.1 Burkholderiales bacterium | reverse complement strand
CACAAGCCTGCAGCACCGGCGTCGGGATGGCGCGCAGCCGGCCCAGCGCCTGCGCGCTGACCTGCACCTCGCAGGCGCGCTGCAGCAGCCACATCAGGCCGAAAGCATTCGCCAGGCTGAAACCGATGACCACCGGGCCGTGGTTGCGCAGCAGCAGCACCGGCGCATGGCCGGCGCTGGCCAGGATGCGTGCACCTTCGTCGGCATGCACGGTGATGCCTTCGAAGTCGTGGTACGCCACCTTGCCGTACAGCTGTGCGGCATAGAAGTTGGTGTAGCTCAGGCCGTCGTTAAGGCAGCACACCGCCATGGTGGGCGTGGTGTGCACATGCATCACACAGTGCGCGTCGGGCAAGCTGCGGTGGATGGCGCCATGGAAGGTGAAGCCGGCCGGGTTGATCGGCCAGAGGCTCTCGCCGATGGTGTGGCCGTCGCCGTCGACTTTCACCAGGTTGGAGGCGCAGACCTCGCTGTAGTGCAGGCCGAAGGGGTTGAGCAGAAAGTGCCCCGGCTCGCCCGGCACCCGCAGCGACAGGTGGTTGTAGATCAGTTCGGCCCAGCCCAGGTGGGCAAAGATGCGGTAGGCCGCCGCCAGCTGCACCCGCGCCGCCCATTCGGCCGGGGCGATGTGTTCGGGCCGGGGGTAGGCGGTGTCGATGTCGGGCATGGCAGGCTCCTGGTGGGCGGCTGGGCGGCCGGCTGGTCAGCTGGCCGAGAAGGATTGGCCGCGGGCAATCTGCCGGCAGATGAACACCATCGGCAGCAGGCCCACCAACACGATGGCCAGCGCGGCGGTGCTGGCCTCGGCCAGGCGTTCGTCGGCGGCCAGCGTGTAGGCCTGGGTGGCCAGGGTGTCGAAGTTGAACGGCCGCATCACCAGCGTGGCGGGCAGCTCCTTCATCACGTCGATGAACACCAGCAGCGCAGCGGTGAGCAGGCTGCCACGCAGCAGCGGCAGGTGCACGCGGCGCAGCGTCTGCGCCGGCGTGTGGCCCAGGCTGCGGGCGGCCTGGTCCATGCTGGGAGTGATCTTGGCCAGGCCCGAATCCACCGCCTGCATTGCTGCGGTGAGGTAGCGCACGATGCAGGCATACACCAGCGCGGCGATGCCACCAGTGATCAGCAGGCCCGGCTGCACGCCGAACAGCTGCTGCGCCAATGCCGCCAGGGCATGGTCGAGCCGGGTGACCGGGATCAGCACACCGACGGCAATCACCGAGCCGGGCAATGCATAGCCCAGGCCGGCGATGCGGTGCGCCCAGCGCATGGCGCCGCCGCGGTGCACCCGGGCCGCGTAGCCGATCAGCACCGCCAGCACCACCGCCAGCAGCGCGGTCAGGCCGGACAGCAGCACGCTGTTGCCGGCCAGGCGCGCAAAACGCGCGCCGAACTGGGCGTCGCCCTCGGTCAGCGCCATGTGCAGCAACAAGCCGCCGGGCAGCAGAAAACCGCCCGCCAGCGGCAGCGCGCAGGCACACCAGGCCAGCAGCGCCCGCCCGCCGGCCAGGGGCATGCGGCCCGCGCCGCTGCGGCGCAGGCTGGTCTCGGCAAAGCGCCGGCCGCCACGGCTGAGCCGCTCGAACACCAGCACCAGGATGACGAAGGCCAGCAGCACCAGGGCCAGTTGGGCCGCAGCCACCCGGTCGCCCAGCGAGAACCAGGCGCGGTAGATGCCGGTGGTGAAGGTCTGCACCGCGAAGTAGCTGACGGTGCCGAAATCGGCCAGCGTCTCCATCAGCGCCAGGGCCACGCCGCCGGCAATGGCGGGCCGGGCCATCGGCAGGCTGACACGCAGAAAGCCCTGCCAGGGCGAGAGGCCCAGCGAGCGCGCCACTTCCAGCGCGGCGCCACCACGCTCCAGGAAGGCGGTGCGCGCCATCAGGTAGACATACGGGTACAGCACCAGCGAGAACATCACCACCGCGCCGCCGGTGCTGCGCACGTCGGGGAACCAGTAGTCGGCACGGCGCCAGCCAAAGGCCTCGCGCAGCGCTGTCTGCACCGGGCCCACGTACTGCAGCAGGTCGGTGTAGGTGTAGGCCATCACATAGGCCGGCACCGCCAGCGGCAGCACCAGGGCCCATTCAAACGCAGCGCGGCCCGGGAACTGGTGGCGCGTGACCAGCCAGGCCGCGCCCACGCCCAGCAGCGTGACACCCATGCCAACGCCGGCGCACAACCACAGGGTCGTGACGATGTAATCCGGCAGCACCGTGGCGGCCAGGTGCGCCCAGGTGCCGGCCTGGCCGGTGGCGAAGATGTTGGAGCCCACCGACAGGATGGGCACGGCCACCAGCGCCGCAGTGGCCAGCGCCAGCACCAGCAACCAGGACCACCTGGCGCCACGGGCGGCACCGGCACCGCGGCGCGGCGTGGCGGGCAAAGGCAGGCTGTGGGGCTGGGCAGACACGATCGGGGCGGCGCGTTTGGTTGCGCTGTGTGGGCTGCAGGCTGACAGCCGAGGCGGGGCAGTCTGGCCAGTGTATCGGCCGGCTCTGGCGTGCAGCAGGCCCTGCAGCAGCGGGCCACGCTGCGTGATGTGGTCGCTGATGGGGTCGCTGATGGGGTCGCTGATGCGGCGTGTAGGGCGGCGTGTGGGGCGGCGTGCAACGCAGCGTGTGGGGCGGTGTCAAACGCCAGGCAGCGCACGCCGCTTTGGGCGGCGACCGCACTGCCTCTGCATCAGCCGGCCAGGCGCACCACAACCATGCCCGCGATCGCGATGTGCAGCAGCGTGACCACCACCGACAGGCCATGCAGCCTGGCAAAGCGGGCACGCGCCCCGGCGTCGGTGGCGCGGTTGATGGCGGGCATCAGCACCTGGCGCGCCGGTACCGTGGTCAGGGCAATCGCCAGCAACCAGGCTGACGACCGGGCATCGACGGCCACCGTGGCCGCTGCAGCCACTGCAGCGGCGACGATCACCACCATGTAGAACGGTGGGAACGCCCGGCGGATGAGCGCACGCGCCTGTTCCACCGGCAGCGCAGTGAACAAGAACGCCGCAAACCCGCCCGCAAACAACAACATGCCGCCAAACAGGCCAGCCGCCAGCAGCAAGCTGGCCATGCGCAAGGTGGTGTCAAGCATGGTCGTCGATCCTCAGACCCAGCGGCTGATGCGCACCGCGGCAGCCGAGCCACCGGCGACCACGGCCGCCCAGCACAGCGCCAACAGCCGCACGGGCCCCCGACCCGGCGTGCCTCGTCGCACACGGGCGTCGTCCCGGTGCAGCACTTCATCGAGGCGACAACGCTCCAGCAGGGCGCGCAGCGCCTGCAGCGCCGGGGCTGCAGGTGCTGCACGCGCTGCAGGGTCGGCATGGCCGGCCTGCCCCGACGCTGCGCTGTGCCTGTCGATCCACCCCACCTGGGCGGCGTAGTGTGCGTCGACAAAGGTTTCCACTGCGTCGATGGTGGCGTAGACCGCGTGCGGTCCCAGCACCGCCGGCAGGGCCCCGGTCAACCAGCCCGCCAGGCGCCACAGCGGCAGCAGGCGGCTGCGTCCAGCTGGCGGCACCACGGCTTCGATCAGGACCAGGTGCTGCTGCTCGGTCTGCAAATGGTGGCGGGCAAACGCACGCAGTGCGGGGCTGCGCGCCATGGCCAGCACGCCGCCGTAGATCATGACCGCGCCGGCCTCCCCCGCATGGTCGGTGCGCAGTTCGCGGCGCAGGGCGGCTGGCAGCGCCAACCAGGTGGCGGCAGTGGCGCGGCAGGCGTCAGATGTGTCTTGCGGGACGATGGTGCGGGTGGTCAAGGAAAGCTCCGGCGCGGCCCCAGGCACTGCAACATGGCGGTCGCTGTCATGGCCGCCGCGCAGTCTGCGCGAGGCCGCCGTCGCGCGCTGGCGCGGCCGTGATGCCCTTGCCACCAGCTGGACTTCAGCAGCGCGCTGGCGCACAGGCTGGCGCCGCCAGCCAGCCGGTGTGCAACACGTGCGGCAACGGGTGTCGCGAGGCGGCATGGTGCGCCAGGCAGCCAGGCCCGATGGCTGCCGTGCCGCCTATCATCGGCGCACCATGAACCCCGCAGACACCCCCTGGCTGCAACTGAGCGGCATCTCGGTGGCCTATGGCCGCCGCGCCGTGGTCGAGGATTTTTCACTCACCCTGCCGCGTGGCACAGTGGGCTGCCTGCTGGGCCCGTCGGGCTGTGGCAAGACCACGGTGCTGCGCGCCATCGCCGGCTTCGAGCCGCTGCTGGCCGGCGAGATCCGGCTCGACGGCGCGCTGGTGGGCAGTGTGCGGCAGCAGGTGCCGCCCGAGCAGCGCCGCATCGGCATGGTGTTCCAGGACCACGCGCTCTTCCCCCACCTCACCGTGGGCGCCAATGTGGCATTCGGCCTGCGGGGTGTGGCCGATGCCGGTCAACGTGTGCAGCAGATGCTCGAGACGGTGGGCCTCGGCGGCAGCAGCGCGCGCTACCCGCATGAACTGTCCGGCGGCCAGCAGCAGCGGGTGGCGCTGGCGCGCGCCCTGGCGCCATCACCCCGCCTGCTGCTGCTGGACGAACCGTTTTCCAACCTCGACATCGAACTGCGCGAGCGCCTGGGCGGCGAATTGCGCGCACTGCTGAAGGCCGCCGGCACCACCGCGCTGCTGGTCACGCATGACCAGCACGAGGCCTTCGCCATCGCCGACGAGATCGGCATCATGTCGGGCGGGCACATCCAGCAATGGGCCAGCGCCTACGACCTGTACCACCAGCCGGCCAACCGCTTCGTGGCCGATTTTGTCGGCCAGGGCGCGTTTCTGCCGGGCACGGTGCAGGGCGGCCAGCACATCCACATGGAGCTGGGCACGCTGGAAAGCCCGGAGCCGATCCGCTGCACCGAGCATGGCGACCTGTGCGACGCCGGCTGTGGCGTGGACGTGCTGCTGCGCCCCGACGACGTGGTCCACGACGACGCCAGCCCGGTCACCGCCGAGGTGGTGGCCAAGGCCTTCCGCGGGGCCGAGTTCCTCTACACACTGAAGCTGGCCAGCGGCCGCACCGTGCTGTCACTGGTGCCCAGCCACCACAACCATGCCATCGGCGAGCGCATCGGCATCCGCCTGGAGGTCGACCATGTGGTGGCCTACAAGCGCGAAGACGAACCGGCGCTCGACTGCGGTTGAAGCGCTGACACAAGCGCCGCTGTGGCCGCCGCAATGTCGACTGCAATGTCGGCCTCAATATCGCCGAGATCTCAGCCGCAGCAGCAGCCATCCCCGCTGCCCGACCCACTGCTACAAGCGCCCGCCCAGCCCCTTCAGCGCTGCGGCCACCTCGTCCTGCCGAGAAAATCGGCCGCCCAGCGCCGCGAGCCGGTCGAGCTCGGCCTTGGCCAGCTTCTTTTCATTGGCCTGGGCATACAGCTTGGCCAGGTGCAGGCGAAGGTGGGGGTCGTCGGGGCGCAGCGCCAGCGCGCTCTGCTGCATCGCCAGCGCCTGGGGCACCTGGTTGTCCAGTGCCAGGGCCTGGGCCAGGGTGTCGCGCAGCGCCGGCCGGTCGGGTGAGGCTTTGACCGCCCGCTCGGCCAGGGCCAGGGCGCCGGGCTTGTTCTGTTCCATCATCAGCCAGGCCACGTTGTTCAGTGACAGCGCATGCCCGGGGCTGATGTCGAGCAGCGCGCGGTAGCGGGCCTCGGCACGGGCGTAATCCTTGCGGGCCAGGGCTTCGTCGCCCAGGTAGAACAAGAACAGCAGGTCACGCGGGTGGGCCTGGGTCCAGGCGGTAACCAGGGCGTCGGCGTCGCCGCTCTGGCCCGCCTTCAGCAGCGCATGGTGCAGCCGGGCGGGCGCCTGCTGCGGATCGGCCTTGGCCACCGCCTGGCGCAGCACCGCCACCGCCAGCGGCCAGCGCTGCTGTGCGATCTGCACTTCACCTTCCAGCAGGTAGCCGGCAGCCAGCGCCGGCCGCTGCTGCTGCACCTGCCGGGCCGCAGCCAAGGCCTGGTCGGGCTGCTTCTGGCGCAGCGCCACCAGCACTTGCAGGCGCTGGGCGGCGAGCAGGTCGGGCTGCAACTCCAGCGCACGCTTCAGGCTGCGCTGCGCGCTGCCCAGGTCATCGGCAGCCATCTGCGTTTCGGCCAGGCCCAGGTGGCCGGCGGGCGACTGGCCCTGCAGCGCCACCACGCGGTTGAAGGCGTTCAGCGCCTGCTGGTGGGCACCCGACATCAACTGCGCCTGGCCCAGCAGGCCCAGCAGCGCCACATGGTCGGGCAACTGCACCAAGGCAGCCTGGGCAGCGGCGAGTGCGGCCTTGGCATTGGCGGTGTCCAGATGGTGGCTGACCAGGGCCTGGCGCAAGGTCGCATCGTCGGGGTTGGCGCGGACGCCGGCCTCCAGCTGAGCCGCCACCGCGTCGCGGCCCGCACCGGTGCGCATGCCCAGTTCGGCCAGCGCCAGGTAGGCAGGGCCGCTGCGCGGGTTGGCCTGGAGCAAGGCGTCAAAGCGGGCCTTGGCGGCGTCGGGGTTCTTGTCGGCGATGTCCAGCCCCGCCAGCGCGGCCACCGCCGGGTAGTAGCCGGCATCCTTGGCCAGGGCCTGCTCGAAGGCGCGGCGTGCGCCGGCCAGGTCACGCTGTTGCACCAGCACCTGGCCGCGCAGTTGGTCAGGCAGGGGCTGGTCCGGCAGCTTTTTGGCCAGCCCGGCAATGGCCTGCAGGGCCGGGCCCTGGGCCTTGCGCTGCAGCAGCGTGGCGATCAGCGCCAGGTCGGCCACGGTGCCGGTGGTGTCGTCGGCCGCCACCCGTTGCAGCTCGGCCAGCGCCGCATCGCCCTGCCCGCGCTGCAGGTTCGCCAAGGCCACGGCAGTGCGGATCTTCGGGTCGTCCGGCTTGAGTTTGGCCGCACGGTCGAACAGCGCCGCCGCAGCCGCCGCGTCGCCCGACAGCAACCGCGCCTGCGCGGCCAGGGTCAGGGCCTCGGCATCGGGGGTGCCACTGCGGCCGGTGAGGGGTTCCAGCACGGCCAGTGCGCGCGCAGGCTGGCCCAGCGCCAGATAGGTCTGCGCCGCCAGCCGGCGCACACTGGCATTGCCGGGCGCCACCTGCAGCGCCTTGGCCAGCAGCACCTCGGCCTGGCCCGGCGCGCGCAGCCGCAGCTCGACCACGGCGGCCGATTGCAGCAGCACCAGGTTGGCGGGCATGCTGCGCAGCAGCAACTGGAACTGCTCGCGCGCCCTGGGCAGATCGCCCTTCAGCAAGGCCATCTGGCCATCGAGCAGCAGCGTCTGCGGATGCCGCGGCAGGGCCTTGCGCATGGCCGCGTGCTGGCTGCGGGCGGCCTCCAGATCCTGTC
>JBBRJU010000100.1:0-7285 GCA_038218895.1 Burkholderiales bacterium | reverse complement strand
CTGCGCGGTGTGCGCCGAGTGCGCCGACGGCGACAGCGCCTATGCGCTGCTGCAGCAGCGCCAGCCGCTGCCAGACGTGATCGTGCTGGACCTGTCGATGCCCGGGCGCAGCGGGCTGGACCTGCTGCGCCGCATCGGCCTGCGCTGGCCCACGGTGCGGCGCCTGGTCTTCAGCATGCATGACAGCCCGGCCATGGTGGCCCAGGCATTGGCCGCCGGCGCCGACGGTTTCGTCACCAAGAGCAGCCCGCCCGAGGTGCTGGTGGCGGCGCTGCGCCGCGTGGCCGCCGGCGAGCAACGGGTGCTGTCACCCGACATTGCCGACGCGCCGACCCAGCTGGGTGCGCAAGCGCCGCACCTGGCCTTGTCGCCGCGCGAGTTCCAGGTGCTGCAAGGCCTGCTGGCCGGGAATGCGCTGGATGCCATCGCCGAGCGCCTGCACCTGAGCGCCAAGACGGTGTCCAACCACCAGACGCTGATCCGCCAGAAGCTGGGTGTGGGCACGGCGGTGGAATTGCTGCGCTACGGGCAGGCGCACCGCTTGTTTGAGTGGGCTGCGCCGGGAAGTGCTGTCATCGGCCCATGAGGCAGCCGTTCGCCGTCGGATGACCGGCATGCGGTTGCGACCCTTCAGCGACAGACGCTGCCGTGAACTCGTCTCCCCGAAGCGGCCGGTCGCGTATGCACTGAGGCCTCTGCAGGTCCCCGCAGCGGCGGGTATACACAGACTGTCGGCACACAAGGCGATTGGGTCGCAGCCTGCAAGCGGCCTGAGATCCTCCAGCCAACAGGCTTCAGGCGGCACGGTGACCAGGGCTGCGTGGATCGGCTGCGCCAGCAACTTCTCAGAGCCGGGGTCTGGCGCCCGATCGCCCGGGAGAACCCATCGACGGTCGCCGCAGATGACGCCCTTTTTGGGCTGTGGTCGGCCCTCAACAGGCCGCTGGCGAACCCAAGCACCGCATCAGCGGGCATTCAAGAGCATTGCGGGGGGCTTTGGGAGAAAAAGTGCGTTTGATTTTCTCGTGTCCAATTCAGCCGTGGCTTCAGCGGCTCTGCTCTCCAAGTCCTGCGCGCCTGGTCCAACGACATCGAAGGCTTCCAATGACGCTCGCACACAGCACATTGATGACAAACACCTTCACGGACTGACAGCAAAGCCCGCGCGCGAAACCAGTTCGGTGACGATATGGGTTCCTCCCCACAACAGCAGGGCCACTGAGCCCACTGCCGCGAGACTGACCAGATGGCCGGCCATCAGCAACAGGCCGTCCCGCAGCCGCAGACCCCATGCGATCAGGACAATGGCCAACGCGGGCATGACATTGTCAAAACTGATAATGGGGACCGGCATCATCATGGACAGTCCGGCCGCAGACAGCATGAGCGCATTGAACACTCGGGCAGATGGGTGGGTCAGGGACAGCATGCGGGGCCGTCCCACCTTCGATATGACGCGGATGACCCGGCTCACCATCGCTGTAAGCAGCGCTTTGACGCGGTCATTCAATCCTCGCTTGGCGAGCCAGGCGGGCAGGGGTACCGACCGACCCACGCAAATTCCATAGGCAGTCAACAGGCAGAACATGCCCACGACCGTGGCCATGCCGGGCAGCGCCACTGGAAAGAGCAGCGGCATGGCCAGCAACGACAACCACACCAGCCGCTGCCGGTTGCTTTCTCCAACGGTTTCAGCCAAGGTGCCTTGCATCGTGGCCATGTGTGCAGCGGCTATTCGTTCGACGACAACTCGCCGTTTGTCTTTCCTTGACTTCGATGGGGTCGGTCTTGGCGGCTTGGTGCGTGACACGGTAGTTTTCAAAACTGGGCAGTCGTTTTGCTGATTCGAGTTTGGGCTCCACGTTGGCCCCGCATCGTGTCAGCCAAAAACCTGCAGTCGGCGCGACGGTTCATCGGCTGCATCATCATCGGGTACAGCCGCAGAATCAGGGCGCATTTGCCTGCCTCAGCATGACTTGGGTGCAGGCTTGCCAGCAGTCCCGAGAGGTTGGGGCGATGGGACGTAGACCATCGGCCCATGGCTTCTCGTCGGTGGTTCTGCGGGCGCGCATCTCAATGACAAACATCAACTGAAGCGGGCTCACGATGCTGCAAGAAGTCTGGCAAACGGTCGTCCTGGAGTTCTCAGATATTCCAGACGTTGAAACCGTGACCAAGATCACCCTACGAATCTTGATGGCGGCAGTGCTGGGCGGCCTGTTGGGATACGAGAGAGAGCGCAGGGCGATCAGCGCCGGGATCAGGACCCATATGCTGGTGGCAGTCGGTGCAGCCATCTTCATGATCGGGCCGACCCAGGCCGGCATGTCCCCTGAAGACCTGTCGCGCATCATACAAGGCACGATTCAGGGCATCGGGTTCTTAGGTGCCGGAGCCATCATCGTTGGCACCGCCACCCGAAAGGTCCAGGGATTGACCACCGCCGCCTCTATCTGGGCAGCTGCAGGCATCGGCGTTGCGGCGGGCCTTGGACTCGAAGCGACCGCCGTGCTGTCGACGATCATCGTCTTGATCGTTCTTGCGGTCGTGCCACTTGTGGTCAAACAGTCACGTGAGGTTTCGGTCGATGGCGACGACGGACCTCCGTCGCCAGCCGAGGCTGTCAAGAAGTGAGCGCCCGGAAAGTGGCGTTTGCCCGTGTCGGTGTCGGGCGCTTGCGCCATTGGCGCTCAATGCGACTGACACGCAATGGGTGCAAAGACGTGCCGCGATGGGCTTGCGCTCTGGAGTCTGAAAATCTCATGGCCGAACAGTTGTCGAGCAATCGAAGCCTCGGGGCAACCATGCCGCAGTCAGAGAAGCTTTGCCGCGGTAAGCCAGCAGCTGGCGTGCAGAAACGGAGCTGGCGCGGTGTTTGAGGTAGGCGCTCAGGATCTGGCCGCGGGCGTGGACGTGCTGTTCGCGCAGAACGGCTCTCGCAGCACCGATTTTCGTCGAGGCCGGTCGCTGGGAACGCGGGATCACATCGTGCGTTGGCCCAAGCCAGCGAGCCGGCCGCAGCGGATGGCGCCCGAGCAGTCTGCGAATGCGCCCGACGAGATCGTGTTGCGTGAATGCAAGGTGGGTCATCAAGTGCTGGTGACCACGCTGCACGGTCATCGGCGGGTCAGCAAGGATGATCTGTCGCAGCTCTACGCGCAGCGCTGGAACGTCGAGTTGGACCTGCGCAATCTGAAGACCACCGGCATGGACGTGCGCTGACACCAGCGCGCCACGTCGCCCTTCACTCGCCCTTCTGCGCCAGCCCCATCCGATCGACCACCACCCGCTCATGCTCGTACGCCGCGCGCAGCGCGCGGCCGTAATCTTCGGGCCCCAGGTAGGCGGGCTCCTGGTCATAACGTGCCAGCTCGGCGACAAAGGCGGGGTCCTGCATCGCCGCCCTGAAGGCCTGGTGCAGCAGCTGCACCACGTCGGCCGGCATGCCGGCCGGACCAGCCAGGCCATAGGGCGACATGGCCACGATGTTGTGGCCCAGCTCCTTCAGCGTGGGCACGGTGGGCCAGCGCTTGGTGCGTTGCGGGCCAAAGGTGACCAGCAGCCGCAGTTGCCCTGAATCGACAAATGGCGCAAAGCCGTTGCTGTTGACGCCGACCATCACCTGGCCGGCGGCCACCGCAATCATCTGCTCGGCCGTGCCTTTGTAGGGCACGTGGATGTAGCTGAGGTGGCGCTGGCCGAACAGTTCGTCGATCACCACATGCGGCGTGGTACCGGCGCCATTGGTGGCGATGGACAACAGGCCGGGGTGGGCCTGGGCATAGGCGAACAGGTCGTCCAGCGTCTTGAACGGGCTGGCGGCCGGCACCACGATGCCGAAGGTGACGCCCGAGAGCTGCAGGATCGGAGTGGTGTCGCGGATCGGGTCCCACAGCACCTTGCGCGCCCAGGGCGCACGCAGCACGGTCTGTGGCAGCTGGGCCAGGGTGTAGCCGTCGGGTGCGGCCTGCTGCAGCACCGGCATCGCCAGCGTGCCGCCGGCGCCGCTGCGGTTTTCGATCAGCACCTTCTGGCCCAGCCGGCGCGCCGCGCCTTCAGCCAGCACGCGGAAGGTGAGGTCGGTGGCGCCGCCGGCCGGCCAGGGCAGCCACAGCGTGATCGGCCTGACGGGAAAGCGCTGCGGCACCTGCGCCAGCGCGGCGCCCCAGGCCGGGCCCAGGGCCAGTGCGCCCAGCAGGCCCATCAGGTCGCGGCGGTGTTGCCGGGGGTCGTTCATCGCCATTCAGTCAGCTCCAGTGTCGTCATGCCGCCGGCCAGGTTGGTGCTTGTGCTGGCGCGGCACCAGCGGACGGATCAGGCAAGTGCGGGCCGTGCCTGCCTGTGCCGGCAGTACAGCGGCAGCGTATCGGTCTCCCATCATCGGTCATGCGCGTTCAGCCGCCGCGCTTGCTCAATGCGCCAAAACCGCGTTGCGGGTCGTAGCCCCAGGCGGCCAGGCCGAAGCACAGCGCCAGCGTGCCCAGCACGATGACCGGCGACATGCCGGGGTCCTTGTCGTACAGCGCAAAGCGCATCCATTCCACCGCGTGGGTGAAGGGGTTGAAGCGGGCGATCTGGTAAACCCAGGCTGCGCCCGCTTCTTCCAGCTTCCACAGCGGGTAGAGCGCGGTGGACATGAAGTACATCGGGAAGATCACGAAGTTCATCGTGCCGGCAAAATTCTCCAGCTGCTTGATGTGCACCGACAGCAGCAGCCCCACCGCGCCCAGCATCAGCGCCGACGACACGGTGGCGGCCAGCACCATCGGTGTCTGCGGCCCGATCACCGGCAGCGTGGTGCCCAGCGCCCAGGCCACGACGACGAAGGCTGCGGCCTGCGCCAGGCTCAGCACCGCAGTGGCGGTCAGCTTGGCAAACAAGATCCACCAGCGAGGCAGCGGCGCGGTCAGCAGCAGGCGCATCAGGCCCATCTCGCGGTCATACACCATGGCCAGGCTGCTCTGCATGCCGTTGAACAGCAGCACCATGCCCACCAGGCCCGGGGCGATGTACACGTCGTACGGGATGTAGGTGTCATAGGGCTCGGCAATCGCCACGCCGAACACATTGCGAAAGCCCGCCGCAAACACCGCCAGCCACAGCAGCGGGCGCACCAGGGCCGACACCAGGCGGCCGTATTGGCGGCCGAACTTCAGCAGCTCGCGCAGGACGATGGCGCGCAGCGCCTGTAGCCAGTGGGCCATCAGCGTGCCTTGCAGCGCTTCTCGGGCGCATCGGCACCCAGGGTGTCGAGCGTATTGCTCGGGTGCAGCATGCCGTCGGCCGGTGCAGTGGCGATCACCGCCTGGCCGTCGCTCAGCAGCAGCGGCTGGCGCAGCTGGCCGTCCCAGGGGCGAAAGCCCATTACCACGCCCTTGCTGCCGTCGAGTTCGGCCTGCGCCAGGGCCTGGGCAAAGGCTGCGGCCGGCCCCTTGGGTGCGGCCACCGCAGCCGCAATCAACGCCTTGCCGCCCAGCCAGGCCGACCAGGCGTGTGCATCCATCGGCCGGCCGGCAGCCTTGCGCAGCCGGCGCGTCACCTGCGGCGCGCCAAAGCGTTCGAACTTGGCTGACCAGGCCAGCGCCACCAGGCCACCATCTCCGACCACCGGGCGGGGCAGGGCGGTGCGGTAGGGCAGGCTGGCGGCAAATTCGCCATCGGCATCGACCACCCACACCACGTCATATGCGGCACCCCCGCCGGCGGTGCCGGTCAGCCGCGCCGGGTTGGCCAGGTCGCGTTCACGCGGGTCGGCCGACAGCTTGAAGGGTTTGCGGCCGACCAGCTTGAGCCCATAGCGCTGGATGGCCGCCGCCGCCACCGCGCCACGGTCGGCATCGGCTGCATCCTGGTTGACCAGCAGCAGCACGTTGCGCCAGTTGCGCACCACCAGGGTCTGGGCGATGGCGTCGGCGCGCATGCGCTCGCTGGGGCCGATGTGCAGCAGGTTCTTGCGGCAGTCGGCGCCGCGCAGGCTGTCGGTGGCGGTGTAGAGGTTCAGCACCGGCAGCCTGGCGCCGTCGGCTGCAGCCAGGGTCCAGGCGGCGGGCAGGTCGGTCAGCACGGCCACGGCGCCGGCTTTTTCGGCCGCTGCGGCGGCGGCCTTGGCGGCGGTGGCATCAGCCACCGGCACGGTGTCCAGCGCCAGGCTGGCACCGGCGGCGTCCAGCGCCAGCTTTCCTTCGGTCAGCGCCACGGCCACGGCGCCAGCGGCCGGGCCGCTGGGGTGGCCCAGCAGCGCGCGCTCCAGCCGGCTGCGCGTCAGCCGCGGGTCGTCGGCCGGCACCAGCAGCACCGCCTTGAAGGCGGCGGCCTCGGCGGCGGTGCTGCTGAAGATGGTGGCGGTGGCGGTGGCGGCCAGGGTCAGCAGCGTGGCGGCTGCATGCTGCAGCGGGGTCACTCCACGACCACCACGCTGTGCGGCACGCGGCCCACCTTCACCGTCTTGGTGGCCTTGGCGCTGGCCACGTCGACGATGCTCAGATCGTCTGACATGCCGTTGACGACGTAAAGCGTTGTCTCGGCCTTGTCCAGCGCCAGGCCCCAGGCGCGTTTGCCCACCAGCACCAGGTCGGTGGTCTTGCGGCTGGCCACGTCGACAAAGGCCACATGGTTGGCCTTGCCCAGGCTGACGAAGGCGCGCTTGCCGTCGCGGCCCATGGTGATGCCCACCGGCGTGATGTCGGCCGCGCGGGCGCCCTTCACCGTGAACTGGAGGGTGTCGATGACGGTCAGCGCCTTGGTGTCGATGATGCTGACGCTGGCGCCCAGCTCATTGCTCACCCACAGCTGGCTGCCATCGGGTGTCAGCGCAAAGCGGCGCGGGCGCTTGCCCACGCTGATGTTCTTGACCACCTTGCCGCCCTTTGCATCCGCCAGCGCGACCACATGCACCAGGCTGGCCACCTCCGATGTGACATAGGCGGTCTTGCCGTCGGGCGACAGCTTCACGCCCCGGGCCCGCGGGCCCGAGATGTCGGGGCTGTCGTAGACGCGTTGCGGCGGGAGTTTTTCGGCCATGGCGGGGAGGGCGACCAGAAAGGCCGCGAGCGCGGCGGCGGCGAGTTTCATGACGGTTGTTGAACAGGGTTGAAACCGGATTGGCAATCGGGGTGGCCTTGGTCCGATGCAGGATGCGACGTGCGGTCGTCCGAACCGCCGTTTGGGAGCAGACCGATGATGCGCACATTGGCGTGCGCGATCCTGGCCGCAGCGTTGGCGGGCGCGCCCGCTCTCGCTCAAGCCCCGGCGGCCAGCACCGTCGCAGCGCCTCAGCCGCCCGCGA